>BQJV01000261.1 GCA_021604885.1 Acidimicrobiales bacterium | reverse complement strand
GGCCGCCGCGAAGAGTTCGATGCCGACTTCCAGCCGTTCGCGGTAGATCTCGCGTTGTGCCATCACGTGGGCCTGATCGCTCCACGCCGCGATCGCCGCCGCCTGGACCGGGCCGGGGACGATGCATCCCGCGTGCTTGCGGACCTCACGCAGGTAGCGCACGAGCTCGTCGTCGCCGGCATAGAAGCCGGCCCGCACACCGGCGAGGTTCGACCGCTTCGACAGGGAGTGGACCGCGAGGACGCCGCTGGTGCCATTCGAGAGGATCGTGCGCCCCGGCCCGTCCCAGGTGAACTCGATGTAGCACTCGTCGCTGAGCACCAGCACGTCGTTGGCCCGACCCCACGCCGCGACGGCATCGAGATCGTCGAGTCCCCCAGCCGGATTCCCCGGCGTGTTCACCCAGAGACAGAGCGCCCGGGCGGCATCGGCGGGATCGATCGCGTCGAGATCGATGCGCCAGTCGTCGTCGACCGGCACGGCGACGGCCCGGCAGCCCGCGAGCGTGGCCCCCATCTCGTACGACGGATAGGAGACCGCCGGGTAGAGGACCGTGTCGAGGTCCGGCCGACGAAGCTTGAGGTAGTGCGGCGTGGTGGCCACGAACTCCTTCGTACCGATGCACGCGGCGATCTGCGCGGCCGGATCCACGTCGACGCCGAACTCCCGAGCCATCCACGCCACTGCGGCGCTGCGATAGTCGAGGCTGCCGATGGACGGCGGGTAGCCCCGCTCGGCGCCGGAAGTCGACAGCGCTGCGATCACCGAGTCGGGCGGCGCGTCGAACGGGGCCCCGATCGAGCAGTCGATCACCTCGCCGTGCCGCTTCTCGGCCTCCTCCCGGAGATCATCGAGCCGATCGTAGGGGTAGGCGGGAGGTACGAAGCCCGTCACGAAAGCGTCTCCTCGACGGTTGTGGCAGCCGACTCGTCCGCGATCACAAAGTCGCGAAGCGCGCCGAGCGACGACGGTTCCAAGCGAGCCTTGAGCCGCATGCCGGCCTCCTCCGGGGCCTCGCTGAGCACCTGGCCCTCACGGTGCACCGAGGCGAGCACGTCGCCCCGGTCCCACGGGACCAGCAGCTCGGCGAGCTCGGTCATCGAGCGGACCCGATCACCGATCGTGGCGAGCACGAGATCCAGGTTGAACCCCGAGTGGGCGGAGGCCGCCACCGAGCCCTCGTAGCGGGCCGCGAGCCGTTCGGCGCCGTCGCCCCGGTCGGCCTTGTTGAAGACCATCAGCTCGGGGACGTCGCCCGCGCCGATCTCCTCGAGCACGTCGCGCACCGCGGCGATGGAGCCCTCCGGATCGGGGCCGGAGCCATCGACGACATGGACCAGCAGGTCGGCGTCGCGCACCACGTCGAGCGTGGTCTTGAAGGCGGTCACGAGCTGATGGGGCAACTTGCGGACGAATCCGACGGTGTCGGTGGCGAAGACGGTCTCGCCGCCCGGCAGCGGCAGCTTGCGGGTCGTCGCGTCGAGGGTGGCGAACAGCCGGTCCTCGACGAGCACGTCGGCGTCGGTCAGCCGGTTGAGCAGCGACGACTTGCCCGCGTTCGTGTATCCCACGAGTGCGACAGCCCGATTGCGGGTGCGGCTGCGCGCCTTCGACTGGGTGACCCGATGGCTCTGGACCCGGCGCAGGTCCGCCTCGAGCTTGTGCACCCGCCGGACGAGGCGTCGACGATCGACCTCGAGCTGCGTCTCGCCCGGACCGCGGGTGCCGATGCCGCCGCCCTGCTGCGAGAAGCTCTTCCCGCTGCGACGGAGGCGGGGAAGCCGATACCGCAGCTGCGCCAGCTCGACCTGGGCCTTGCCCTCGAGCGTGCTGGCGTTCTGGGCGAAGATGTCGAGGATCACGGCCGTGCGGTCCAGCGCGCTGCGGCCCAGGATCTTCTCGAGATTGAACTGTTGCGCGGGGCTGAGTTCGTCGTCGAAGACCACGGTGTCGCAGTCGATCGCCTCGGCGATCTCCTTGACCTCGGCCGCCTTGCCCGAGCCGATGAACGTGGCCGGATCCGGGGAGGTGCGCCGCTGGTGGACACGCTCGACGGCGTCCGCGCCGGCCGTGTCGACGAGCAGTGCGAGCTCGTCGAGCGACGCGTCGGTGAGTTCGGGATCGCCGCCGTCCTGGGTCACGCCGACGAGGACGATCCGCTCACGGAACGTGCGCTCGATGAGACCCGACGACTCGCCGCCATAGTCGCCGAACGCGCCACGATGGCTCTCCTCCTCGTCGGAAGTGTCGTCATCGATCTCGAAGAAGTCGTCGTCCTCCGGCTCGGCGCCGGGGTCACGCATCGGGAACCTCGATGTCGCCGACATGGGTCGCCGGGCCGGTCAACGTGAGCGGCCCACGGAGATCGACGAGGGCGTCGCCGCCCGGCATCCGCACGACCACCTTCGGCCCGACGAGATCCCAGTTGTGGAAGAACTGGGCGGAAACAGTGGCGCCGGTGCCGCACGCATTGGTGATGCCGGCCCCGCGCTCCCAGACCCGCACCGTCAACTCGTTGAGGCCGCTGACAGCCACGAAGTGGACATTGACGCCTTCCTCGAAGTGCGCCTCGATCGCGGGGCCGGCCACCGCGAGATCGACCTCGTGCGGGTCGTCGACCTCGCAGACGACGTGGGGGTTGCCGATGTCGCCGGTCTCCCACCGCTTCACCATGCGCACCGCATCGCCGACCGAGCCGATCAGATCCTCGACGTCGGGATCGGGCCCCGGGCACACGACGCCCATGTCGACCGTCGCGACAACCGTGTTGCGCTCCGCCGTGGCGTGCACCGAGCAATGGCGGGACCCGGCGGGCGTGTCGACGTCGATCTCGAGATGGGGCACACCACGGTCGATGGCCAGCGCCTGCGCGAAACACCGCAACCCGTTGCCGCTGAGCTCGGCGGGGCTGCCGTCGGAATTGAGCAACCGCATCGACACGGCGCCGCTCGGCTGCTGCAGGCCGAAGATCAGACCGTCCGCACCGATACCGCGGTGACGATCGCAGAGCGCGATCGCCCGCTCCCCCGCGTCGAGCGGGAGCCGGTCGGTGAGGGTGACGAGAAAGTCGTTGCCCAACCCGTGATGCTTCGAATAGCGGACCGCCATGGCCCTCCATTGTCGCAGGTCTTTGCCGTCATGCGCCGCGCAATCCCGATTCGTGTCGCCAGTGCTCGATCAACGCCGCCGGCTCCACGGGCATGTCGATCCAGGTGATGCGCGGATCGCGCCGGAACCAGCGCTCCTGGCGCCGGGCGAAACGACGGGTCCGCAGGATGGCGTCGTGCACGGCATCCTCGAGAGAGAGCTCACCGGCGACGTGACGCAGGAGCTCCCGGTAGCCCAGAGCCTGCGCGGCGGTGCGACTCGGGCCGAGATCGGCGAGTCGGCGGACCTCGTCGAGGAACCCTCCCTCGAGTTGGCGCTCGTATCGCTCGGCGATGCGGCGGTCGAGCACGTCGCGGGGCCATCGCAGGGCGACCTGCACGAAGGGACTCGGGCCGTACTCCTCCATCCCGGGTCCATACGACGAGAAGGGGCGGCCGCTGCCAACCGTCACTTCGAGGGCGCGGAGGATGCGCCGACGATTCGTCGGCTCCATCCGACCCGCGGCCACGGGATCCTGAGACGCGAGCTGCGCGTGCAACCGTGCGGTGTCGGGCTCGGCATCGAGGGCCGCGTAGGTGTCCGGGAACCGCCCGGGCAGTTCGAGGTCGTCGACCACGGCGCGGAGGTAGAGGCCGGTACCGCCGACGAGCAGCGGGACCCGACCCCGCGCCCGGATGTCGGCGAGGGTGTCGCGCGCGTGGCGCTGGAACTCGCCGACCGTGAACGCCGTGTCGGCATCGACGAGATCCACGAGATGGTGACGCACCCGCGCCCGCTCCTCGGCGGTCGGCGAGGCCGTGCCCACGTCCATCCCCCGGTACACCTGCATGGAATCGACCGAGACGAGCTCGACGTCACCGAGTGTCTCGGCGATGGCGAGGGCGAGGGCCGACTTGCCGGAGGCCGTCGGGCCGAGCACGACGAGCGGATGGTCGGCCCGGTTCGTCATCCGAGCAGGTGGACCAGCAGTTGGGCGGCGTCGAGCCGACGCACATCGATGCGGTCGAGGCCGTAGCCGGCGAGCATCGGCGCGACGAGCGCAGGCCCGTGGACGTCGCTGACGACCGCCGCGGCCGCCGCCAAGTCGACGTGGGGATCACCGACGCCGGCCGCGTCCCAACCGGTGAACGTGACGGCGCCGTCGGGCGCGAACCAGACCCGGTCGGCCCGCAGGCCGCCGTGGATGAGCGCGTTGCCCGGCGGGTCGTCGGCCCGCAGTTCGGCATGGACCGCGAGCAGCTCGGCGCGGTCCCGACCCGCGTACGGGCCGTGGTCAGCGACGGTGAACGGCCCCTGCTCCGCTCGGGTGCGCAGCGCAGCCGTCGACGCATCGAAGGGGCACCCGTCGATCGACGTCCGGTGGAGCTCCGTGAGCGCCGAGCCGAGCGCGTCGGCCATCGCTTCCGGTCCCAGCGGGTGTCCGTGGGTCGCCGCCGTCACCTCGTCGTGCATCCGCACCACGACGGCGCCGCTCGCCCGGGGCGAACGCCCGCCAACGAGCTCCGGCGCCGCTCCGCGGCCGGCCAACCATGCCAGGCGGTGCAGGTCATCGAACACCTCGCGCTCGCCCGGCCCGAGCGATCGCGGTTCGTCGACCGCCATCTCAGCCGGCGACGACCGGGATGCGGGTGCGGTGCCGGGCCGCGTGGGTGACCTCAACGAGGTCGCCGAGCAGGTGATTCACCCTCGCTTCGCGGATCGTGACCTGGGCATAGGTGCCGGGCCGCAGCGTCGTGGGCGAGGCGAAGTGCACCAGAGTGTTGCGTCGGGTGCGACCCGTCAGCACCGACGGATCCTTCTTCGACGGACCTTCCACGCTGACCTCCTCGGTGCCGCCGATCCGACGCTCGTTCGCGGCGCGGCTCGATCGTTCGATCACCAGTCGGAGCCGTTCGTAGCGCTCGACGGCAACCGCGTGGTCCACGAAGCGGTCTTCCATCTCGGCGGCCTCGGTGCCGGGCCGGGGCGAGAAGACGAACGTGAACGCACTGTCGAACTGTGCCTCCGCTGCGACCTCCAGCGTCCGCTCGAAGTCGTCGTCGGTCTCGCCGGGAAACCCGACGATGATGTCGGTCGACACGGCCAACCCCGGAATCGTGGCCCGCGCTGCGGCGAGCTTCTCGAGGTAGCGCTCGCCCGTGTAGCCCCGATGCATCGCCGCGAGCACGGCGTCGCTGCCCGACTGGAGCGGGAAGTGCAGGTGCTCGCACGCCTCGGGCG
>BQJV01000260.1 GCA_021604885.1 Acidimicrobiales bacterium | reverse complement strand
GCCATCAGGCGGAAGGACTCGGGGAACCAGCAGTCGTAACAGATATGCATGCCGATCCGACCGAGCGGGGTGTCGAAGACCGGGACGCCGAGGTCACCGGGCTCGTAGAAGGTCTTCTCGAGTGCCCAGGTGTGGGCCTTGCGGTACTTCCCGACCAACCCGTCCGGACCGATCAGCACCGCCGTGTTGAACAGCGCATCGCCGTCGCGCTCGGCCACCCCCGCGACGAGGTGCACGCCCTCCTCGCGGCACAGCGTGGACCATTGTCGGACCGCTGCGCCGTCGGGGACCGGCTCGGCGACGTCGTGGGCCTGTTCGGGAGTCTCGAACGCCCAGCCGGTGGTGGAGCATTCCGGCAGCACGAGGAGATCAGCGCCGTTGGTCACCGCGTCCGCGCACGCGACCGCCTGGTCGGCCAGGTTCTGGTCCACCTCGCCGAGGACCGGCTCGGTCTGCAGGCATGCGATACGAGTCGTCGTCATGAGACTTCCTTCATGGGAGCGGACGGAAGATCGTCGAGTGAGACCTGGCCCGTGCGGAGCAGAATCGCGAGACGGTTCGCCGATTCCACCACATGTGTGGCGAGGACGGGGATCTCCTCCGGCGTCATCCGGAAGCTCGGTCCGCCGATCCACACGGTGCAGATGACGGCGTCGTGGACGAGCACGGGCGCGGCGATGGCTGCGGCCGCCGGGTCGAGTTCCTCGAAGGCGACGGCGTAGCCCCGTTGGCGATTCGTGGCCTGCTCCTCGGCGACGCGACTGCGCTCGGTCGGGCTGAGCGCAGCCACCGCTGCCGCGGCGATCGACGGGTCGTTGTGCCAGGTGAGGAACGCCTTCCCGGTGGACGACCGGAGCAGCGGAAGTCGCCGGGGCACGGGCTTGCCCGTCTGGCTGATCAGCTGCGGACCCTCGACCTGCAACACGACGACGACGTCGTCGCCGATGAGCAGATCGATGCCGGCGGTCTCGTGTGTGGCGGCGCGGAGTCGGTCGAGCTCGCGCCGGAGCAACTCGATCGAGCCGTCGGCCCGGACACGATCGGCCATGAGCGCGGTGAGGGCGAAGGAGACGCGGTAGCGACGGGTGTCGGGATCGATCTCGAGGAGATCCTCCTCGACGAGGGCCCGGAGGATGCGGATGCAGGTCGCCTTCGGAATGCCGGACTCCCGCGCGATCTCGCTCAGGCCGAGCGGTGCGGGGCTCGACGCGACGAGCCGGAGGAGTGCCGCGGTCCGTGTCGCGAGGACCGCTTGTGTCATGCGAGCTGCCGAGTTCGCTGTGCTACGGTTTTTCTGGACCATCGGTTCATACAGTGAACCACTGTAGTCGGTTGATCACCGGCGGAGGGACAGCGCAACCAATGGACCCATCCGAAGCGACTCCCGAGACGGGCGACGCGGCCCTCGCACTGCAGCGGGATCGCGATCTCGTACTGACCTCGTGGTCCACGCAGTCCGCGGTCGATCCACTCCTCGTGTCGGGCGGGGAGGGCGCCTGGTTCTGGACCCCCGACGGACGCCGGTTCCTGGATTTCCAGTCCCAGCTCGTCAACATGAACCTCGGGCATCAGCACCCGCGTCTCGTCGAGGCGATCAAGCGGCAGGCCGACACGCTCTGCTACGTCGCCCCCAACATGGCCAACGATGCTCGCAGTGAGCTGGCGAGCCAGTTGGCCGAGATCACCCCGGGCGATCTCACCGCCTCGTACTTCACCACCGGTGGTGCGGCCGCGGTGGAGAGCGCGATCAAGCTGGCCCGTCACGTCACCGGTCGGCCGAAGGTCATCGCCCGCAACCGTTCGTACCACGGTGGCACCATGGGCACGCTCACCGTCGGCGGCGATCCCCGTCGGTGGGACGCCGAGCCCGGCGTCCCCGGCGTGGTCCGCATCCTCGACCCCTATACCTACCGCTGCCCGGCGGGGCACCCCGACCCGTGTCCCGTCTGCACCGGTGCGCCGCACCTCGAAGAGATCCTGATGTACGAGAACCCCTCGTCGGTCGCGGCGATCGTGCTCGAGACCGTCACCGGGACCAACGGCATCATCTATCCGCCCGACGGCTATCTCGCCGCGATCCGCGAGGTCTGCGACCGCTACGGGATCATGCTGATCCTCGATGAGGTCATGGTCGGCTTCGGGCGCACCGGCACCTGGTTCGCGTGCGACAACTACGACGTCGTGCCCGACATCCTCGTGGTCGCGAAGGGCATCAACTCCGGCTACGTGCCCCTGGGCGCGATGATCGTCAGCGCGCCGATCCGGGAGTGGTTGGAGAACAACCGCTTCTCGATCGGACAGACCTACGCGGGGCATCCACTCGCCTGCGCGGTCGGGGTCGAATCGATCAAGGTCTTCCAGGACGAGGACATTCTCGCCCGCACGGTGGCGGCCGGCGCGCTCGTCTCCGCCCGGCTCGAAGAGATGGCCGAACGGCGGCGTTGCATCGGCGACGTGCGCGGCATGGGCCTCTTCCACGGCGTCGAGCTCGTGCGGGACCGCGACACGAAGGAGCCCCTCGTGCCGTTCCGGGCCACGGGGGATGCGGCCGCCCCGATGGCCAGGATCATGAACGGCGCCAAGGAACGAGGGCTGTTCCTCGCGAGCTACAACAACATCATCCGGCTCGCGCCGCCCCTCGTGACGAGTCACGAGGATCTCGAACTCGGTCTGGACATCCTCGACGAGTTGCTCGGCCTCGTCGACGAGGAGCTCGTCTGATGGCCGCCCTCATCGTCCGGGGCGGCGAGGTCGTGTCCGTGAGCGGTGTGTTCGCGGCCGATGTCGTGATCGACGGCGAGAAAATCGTCGGACTCGTCGATCCCGGGACCGGCACGGCCGACCGCGAGATCGATGCCCGTGGGTGCTACGTGCTGCCCGGAGGCATCGACACCCACACCCATCTCGAGAATCCGGCCCTCGCGTTCACCACCGTGAGCTCCGACGACTTCCACACCGGCACGATCGCGGCAGCCGCCGGCGGCACCACGACCATCGTGGACTTCGTCAAGTCCCGTCCGGAGGAGTCGATCTACGACGCGTTCCAGGCCCGCCGAGCCGTCGCCGACGAGAAGGTCGTGGTCGACTACGGGCTGCACCCGATGGTCCCGAGCAACGCGCTGGAGGTCGACTCGATCTCCGAGCTGCGCCAGCTCGCCGCCGAAGGCGCCACCAGCTGGAAGTTCTTCATGGCGTACCACGGGATGATGGTCGACGACGCCACCCTGATCGCCGGCTTCCGCGCCGCGGCCGAAGAGGGTGTCCTGCCCATGGTCCACGCCGAGAACGGTCACCTCGTGCAGGACGCGACCGACCGACTCGTCGAAGCCGGCATGGTCGAGGAACACCACCATCTCGCCGCGCACACCCACACCTCCGAGCAGGAGGCAGTCCACCGGGCGATCGCCATCGCCGAATCGGTGGGCAGCGCGCTCTTCGTCGTCCACGTGTCGAGCCGCTACGCCGCGGCCGAGATCCAACAGGCGCGGGCCCGGGCGGTGCCCGTTCACGGTGAGACCTGTCCCCAGTACTTACTGGCCGCCTACGAGGACTACGAGGGTCTCGGTCACGAGGCGGCGAAGTACCTCTGCTCACCGCCGATCCGCGAACGGGCCAATCAGGAGAGTCTGTGGGATGCACTCGTGAGCGACGCGCTGTCGACGATCGGCACCGACCACGCCGCGTTCTGCATGGGGCAGCCGGACGATCTGCCGCCCCAGAAGGGCCGGGGTGTCGGGTACTTCCCCGACGTGCCCAACGGCGTCCCCGGGATCGAGGATCGCCTGTCGTTGATCTGGCAGGCCGGCGTTCGCCAGGGCCGCTTCGATGTCAGTCGGTTCGTCGACCTGGTCTCGACGAGACCGGCCCGGCTCTTCGGTCTCTATCCGCAGAAGGGCACGATCGCCCCCGGGTCCGACGCCGATCTCGTGGTGTGGGATCCGGAGGCACGGCGCACGGTTCGGGCCGCCGACCAACACATGCGCACGGACTACAACCTCTACGAGGGCACCGAGATCGTCGGGGGTCCGACGCACGTCGTTTCGCGCGGCGAGCTCGTCGTCGAGCATGGCGAGATCAGCGCGGCGCGCGGCCGCGGGCGCTACCTGGCGCGTCGCCGGCCCATCGAGCCCGTCGGGAGCGGCGGGTGACCGAGATCCCGCTCGGCGTGCACCTCGGTGAGCGGCTGACGCTCGAGCAGACCTGGTGGCAGGCGGAGTTCGCCGACACCCACGGGTTCGAGTCGGTCTGGGTCGCCGAGGGCCGATTGGCCCGCGACGGCATCGTCCCGGCGGCGGTCATCGCGTCGCGCACACAACGGGTCGGGGTGGCCACCGGGGTGGTCAACAACAAGAGCCGCAACGCCGCGTTGATGGCCGTCACGTTCAAGACGATCGACGAGATCGCACCGGGTCGGGCGATCCTCGGGATCGGCGCCTGGTGGGAGCCGATCGCGTCGAAGGTGGGCACCCCGGTCGAGCGGCCGGTCACGGCGATGCGGGAGTACGTCGGCGTGCTCCAGGCCTTCTTCCGCAACGAGCTCGTCGAGTTCTCCGGCGATTTCGTCCACATGGACGGTGTGCGGTTCGACAGCATGTACCACGAGAACAAGGCGATCGACGTGCCGATCTACTTCGGCTCGGTCGGACCGAAGATGCTCCAGCTGGCTGGTGAGATCAGCGATGGCGTGAACCTCGACTTCCTGCTGCCGGTCAGCTACCTCGAGGGAGCGCTCGCCGCCATCGGGAAGGGCATCGCCAAGCGCACCGACGGGCGCGAGCGGATCCACGTCACCCAGATCATCGCATGCAGCGTCGACGACGACGATCCCGACGAGGCGGTCGATGCCTGTCGGGCCTTTCTCACCCAGTACCTGATGCAACAGCCCCACATCGCGGAGCACTGCGGTGTCGAACCGGAGCTGGTCGAGCGCATCAAGGAGGTGGCGGGCTGGCCGGCCACCCCCGACGACGTCCGGCGGGCGATGCGGCTCGTGCCGACGTCGTTGGTCCACGAGGTGACCGCCTGTGGCCGGTCGGGCCAGGCCTACGACAAGCTGTGCGAGTTCCACGAGGCGGGTGTCGAGCTGCCGATCATCTCCACGCACGGTGACAAGGAACAGACCCTTCTTGCACTGGCCGCAGCGGCCGGGAGAGGCTGAGCGCGCATGGACTCCCCCTACGGCATTGCTGCCATTCAGGTACGGCCGACGGCCGACCGGGAGCAGAACCTGCGCGACACGGCCGAGCTCATCGACGAAGCCGCGGGGCTCGGCGCCGAGCTCGTCGTCCTTCCGGAGATCTTCTCCGCACCGTTCGTGGCGGCCGAGATCG
>BQJV01000259.1 GCA_021604885.1 Acidimicrobiales bacterium | reverse complement strand
GGCTCGGGCGCCGCCGCGGACGGCCGCAGCGACGAGATCGAGCTCACGAGCGGCTCCGCTGACCGCACGGTCGACATCGGCCTCCACGAGCCGGCCGCTGTGGGCTCGCACGTCTGGGTGGACGCGGATGCCGACGGCTTCCAGGACGACGGCGAACACGGCCTGGCCGGTGTCCTCGTCCGCCTCGTCGACGCCGACGGCGCGGTCGTCGCCTCGACCACGACGGATCCGGCCGGTGACTATCGCTTCGAGGACCTCGCACCCGGCGAGTACCGCGTCGAGTTCGTGACGCCGGCCGGCATGGAGGCCTCGCCTCTCGATGTCGATGCCAGCGATCTCCTGGACAGTGATCTCGACCCGGCGACGGGTCGCACAGCGCCGATCGTGCTCGTCTCCGGTCGGATCGACCTGTCGTGGGACGCCGGCTTCATCGTGCCGACCGTCGTGCTGTCGTCCCCCGAGGTGAACACCGCGACTCCGCAGCTGGCGATCACCGGCCGGACGCTGTACGGCCTCTTCGGCGTCGCCGCCCTCCTGCTCGGGCTCGGCGGCTCCGTCCAGATCATGGCCGACCGGGTGCGCCGCCGCGGCGAACGTCTCGCCCTCTAGACGTCGGCTCAGCCCAGGCGGAGGGTCTCGAGCGGCTCGAGCCGCGCTGCCTTCACCGACGGGTACAGCCCGGCGATGATCGACGTGATCAGGGCGGCACCCATCCCGAGCAGGTACACCGTCGGGAGACCCATCGTGTGACTCGGGAACTCGGTGCTGCCGATCACGAGAATCGGATCGAGGACGTGCGTCCAGTCGAAGATCCGCGATGCGAACACCACGATGAAGACGCCGACGCCGACGCCCGCGAGTCCGCCGAAGAACCCCACCGCCACGGCTTCGAGCAGGAACTGCCAGGCGATCAGACCCCGACCGTGGCCGAGGGCCCGACGAATGCCGATCTCCGCGGACCGCTGGATGACCGAGATCGACATGACGTTGGCGATGCCGACGCCGCCGACCACGAGCGCCAGGATGCCCATCGAGGCGACGATCACCTGCAGCGTCGAGTCCGCCTTGGCCGACGCCTCCAGCGCGTCGGACGGGATCGACGTGTTGACCTCCTCCGAGCCGCCGAGGTTGATGGCGACGGGCAGGTTGTCCTCGACCTCCACGACGCGGTCGGGATCGGCTCGCACGTAGAGCGTGTTGGTCTCCAGGCCGGCATCGAAATCGTTGTCGGCGGTGAGGGGCGGGATCAGCACCGAGGTGTTGAACGAATCGGCGAGACGCACGTTGTCGTACACGCCGATGATGCCGTACTCGAGACCGCTCAGCAGGAGGGTGCGGTTCTCGCCGGCCCGGTAGTTGAACTCGTTGGCGATGTCGATGCCGATCACCGCGACGCGTGCGCCGACGGCATAGTCGCGGGCGTTGAGCCAACGGCCGCTGAGCAGCTCGATCTGCATCACGTCGAGGAAGTTCGCGTCCGCGGTCAGCACTGGCGTCGGGAACGCCGTGTAGTAGGTCGCGGCGGCGTCGTACGGCGCGGTGATGACGCCCTCCACCGCGAGCGTGCCGGTGACGCTCTGCACCCCACCGAGCGCTTCCACTCTTTCGATCACGTCCTCGGGGAACGTCGGGTTCTGGGCACCGAACGATCCGGCGGCGTCTGCCGTGATCAGGTTGGTGCCGAGTTCCGCGAGATCGGCCTGCAGGTCGCCCTTGGCGGACTCGGTGAGCCCGACCGCGGCGACGATCGCGCTGACCCCGATGATCGGCCCGAGCATGATCAGGAGGGTGCGGCTGAACCGGGACGTGAGGCCGCTCATGGCAACGCCGACGAGGTCGAGCACGCTGCGCATCAGCCCTCGACCTCCGGCGCGGTGAGCGTGCCGCGACCGTCGTCGCCCATCGTCCCGCCGTAGCTGGCGGGTTGGCCATCACTGCGCAGCATCTCGTCCGCGACGATCCGTCCGTCCCGCATCGAGATGCGACGCTGGGCCGTCGCGGCGACCGCGGGATCGTGCGTGACGATCGCGATGGCGCGCAACGGGGAATGCAGCTCCTGGAAGATCTGCATCACGTTCGCCGCGTTGGTCGAGTCGAGCGCGCCGGTTGGCTCGTCGGCGAGGAGGAGCTTCGGTTCGGTGACGATCGCCCGGGCGATCGCCACCCGCTGCTGCTCGCCGCCGGAGAGCTGGACCGGTCGGTGGTCCGATCGCGGGGCGAGCCCGACGATGTCGAGCGCTTCCATCGCCCGGCGGCGTCGCTCGGTGGGGGAGAGGTTGCGGTAGAGCAGCGCCGTTTCGACGTTGCGCCGCGCGTCGAGATGGGGAATGAGGTGGAACTGCTGGAAGATGAACCCCACCACGTCGCCCCGCAGCCGGGAGCGCTCGAAGTCGCTCAGGTCACGGACCGAGCTGCCGGTCACCCACATCGTGCCGAGCGTGGGAAGGTCGAGCAGCCCGAGCAGGCCGAGCATCGTCGACTTGCCCGAACCGGACGGTCCGACGATCGAGACGAACTCCCCGGCTTCGATGGTCATGGACACGCGATCGAGCGCGTGCACCTTCACCTCGTCGCCGTAGATCCGAGAGACCTCCTCGAGTTGGAGTAGCGAGCCGTCGGGCATGTCGGGTGTCAGTTGTCGACGTTGATGATGACGAGCTCGTCACCCTCGAGACCGGACACGACCTCCGTGAAGCTGCCTTCCTGCAGGCCCGTCACGATCTGGGTGCGGGTGATCGCCCGGGTCTCCTCGTCGACGACCGACACGACCTCGTTGCCGGTGCCGTCCAGGCTGATCGCGGCGATCGGCACCGTGATGGCGTCGACCCGCTCCTCGAGGATCACCTCGATGCGCACATTGGCGCCGTCGACCGCGGCGAGATCGTCGTCCACCTCCACGACGCCCTCGTAGGACTCACCCCCGCTGTCGGAGATGGTCGCCGCATCGTCGAGCTGGGTGATGATCCCGCTCGAGTCCTGGTCCCCGGCCTCGATCTCGACCTGCACGACCTGCCCCACGGCGAGCTCGGACCGATCGGTCGGATTGGCGAAGAGCCGAATCGTGAAGTCCGGTTCCGTGAGGGTGAGCAGTTCGCGGCCGAGTTGGACGGTCTCGCCCTCGTCGACGAAGACGGTGCCGATGCGGGCCGGCCAGTCGGCGACAATCATGTCGGACGGCACGAAGATCACGTCGTCGTCGATCGTCTGGATCGTGAGGGCCACCCGGGTTCGTCCACGGGGGAACGTGAACTGGCCGGTCATGACCTCGTAGTCCACGCCCATGGTGGCGGAACCCTGGATGTCGTAGTCGACCGAGATGTCCTGGTTCGGCGCCTGGTCGGCCTCCACGATCAGCTCGATCAGCGACCCCTCGGGGATGGTCTGCTCGCGGGTCACCATCGTGAGCTCGGGCTCGTCGTCGTCCTCGATCGTGACGGTTCCCGTGATGTTCGCGCCGAGAAGGTACTGCTCGTCGGGGTCGTCGGCGGGGAGCAGCTGCACCGTGATCGTTTCGTCCGGCTCGATGTCGTCGTCCTGCGTCGTGCCGATGCCGAAGGTGTCGATCGTGTCGTTGGCGCCGAAGTCGAACGTGGCCCGCTCGTCCTGCTCGTCGTAGTCGTCGTCCTCGACCGCCGAACCGCCGATGACCTCGTACCGGACCTCCAGGGCGTTGTCGAGTTCGATGTCCGACTCGATCGTGAACGTCGCGGCGCCGCCTTCGTCCACCTCGGTGTCGTCCTCGTCGACCGAGAGCGTGAGCGTCGGGATCTTCGGGGTGTTGGCATCGAGGATCTCGACCGTGGTCGATTTGATCGGGCCGATGCCGTAGTTCGCGCCGATGACGACCTGCTCGGCGATGAGGGTGATCGACCACTCCTCGTCGTCCTCGTCGAGATCGTCGGCCAACGTCTCCAGCTCGAGCGTGATGGTCGTCTCGCCGGCCGGCCAGATGAACGGCAGGTCCTCGAGCGGCTCGTTGACGTAGTCGACATCGGTGTCCGGATCGTCGATGTCGTCCTGGTTGCCACCCGTGGCCGTGCTGGCGAACTCCACCTCGATCTCGGTGTCGGCGGTGGGCGCGGGCTCCGCGTTCAGCACGACGAAGAGCGTGTCGCCCTCGGTGACGGTCGCGGTGGCGACGTCCATGCCGATGCGGGGCACGGCGGGATCCTGGAAGGGCACCAGGCCCGCGCCGAGCGTCGGCACGAGCGTGGGCTGGTCGGCGGTGGTCTGTCCGGGGACGGACGGACCGATGATGACCGCCGTCGTGTCCTTGTCGGCGATCGAGTAGCCGTTGCCGTCCGCGATCGTGACGACGATCGTCTCCTCCGGCTCCGGCGTCGCGCCGCCGTACCCGTAGGCGATCTGCCATTGGCGCAGCGCCGAACGGGTCGCCTCGGTGAACAGGGTGTCGACGGCGCCCGGGTCATAGCCCGACTCGAAGAGAATGCGCTCGAGCTGGAGCACGTCGGGCCCGTCGGTGCCGACGTCGAGCTGGCGGTAGAACGAGAAGTCGCCGTTCACGGCCACCGCGGGACGTCCGTCGAGGGCGAGCAGCACGTCGCCCGCCGTGATGGTGTCGCCGTCCTCGACGGACAGCTGGCTGACCCGACCGTCGAACGGCGAGTTGATGGTCGAGAGCTCGTCACGCCGGAGCTCGCCGCTGATCGTCAGCTCGTCGCGCAGCGTGCGGCGGGTGACCCGGTTGACCAACTCCGGTTCCTTCGCTTCTTCGTTCGGATCGTCACCGGTGACCTGCCAGGCCACGAAGATCCCGGCGAAGAGCATGAAAACCGCGATGATGCCGACAAGTTGCTTGCGGCCGATGGTCACGAGTCGCCCTCGCCCGAAGCCTCGTACTCCTGTTGCGCGACCACGCTGCATTCCGCGAGATCGTCGCTGCCGAAGATGCTCTCGCCCTCGGGCGGCGTCAGGTTGTTCGGCTGCTGCAGGCCGTTCGTATCGGTGCTCGGCTCACCGACCTCCCAGCCACGACCCTCCATGCAGTCCACCCAGAACACGAGCGTGCGATTGCGGGTCTCGATCTGACCGGTGGACAGGTTGTCCGACGCGCTCTGGAAATCGGAGAACGCCTGGCCGATGTTGCTCGTCGCCGCGCAGGTGCCGAGCGCCTCGCCGTAGCCCGAGTCGTTGACCGGATCGGTCGCCTCGAGTTCCGGGTTCGGTCGGCCGATGAAGGCGTAGCCCTCGACCTCGAGACACGACGTGAACGACCCGAGCGCCGCGAAGAGGCCGCCGACGCCGAACTCGTCCTCCTCGCCGTCGGTCGGAATCGTGTCGGTCGTGGCGTCGAAGGTGGCGCCGTCGTCGTCACCGTCGTCGGTCTCC
>BQJV01000258.1 GCA_021604885.1 Acidimicrobiales bacterium | reverse complement strand
CGCCGGCCTGTCCGAGGCGTCCGGCGTGGCGCCCGCGGAAGCGGCCTACGACGCGCTCTGCGCGGAGAACGGCAAGGCGCTGCTCATGCTGCCGCTCTACAACTATGTGGACGGCAACCACGACGTCATACGCGAGCAGCTCACCCATCCCCAGGCCGTCGTCGGGCTCGGTGACGGTGGCGCCCACTGTGGGCTGATCTGTGATGCCTCCCTGCCGACGACGATGATCTCCCACTGGACCCGTGATCGTGATCGGGGCGAGCAGCTGCCGCTGGAGTGGGTCGTGCGCAAGCAGACGAAGGACACGGCCGCGCTGTTCGGCATGACGGACCGGGGCACGATCGCGGTCGGTCAGCGGGCCGACATCAACGTCATCGACCACGATCGGATCAACCTCCGAACGCCCGAGCTCGTCCGCGATCTGCCCGCCGGAGGGCGCCGGCTGATCCAGACGGCCGAGGGGTACGTCGCGACGATCGTTGCGGGTGAGGTCACACGGCGCGAGGGCGTCGACACCGGAGCCCGACCGGGTCGGCTCGTGCGCGGCCGTCGCTAGTGGATCGCCGAGCGTTCCTCGCCAGGACGGCGGCGCTCGGCGGCGGGATCGTGCTCGCCGGCTGTGGCGACGACATCGCCGCGCCGTCCCCGTCCACGTCGACGACCACGGCGTCATCCACGATCGCGTCGACCACCAGCGCCGCGCCAGTCACCACGACCGTCCCCTACGACCCGAATACGCCGTTCTGGCTCCAGGGCGGCTTCGCGCCCGTGCCTGCGGTCGGTCCCGTCACCGAGCTCGAGGTGGTCGGCTCGCTTCCGCCGACGCTCAACGGGCTGTTCACTCGCAACGGATCGAACCCCGCATCGGGCGACTCGCCCCACTGGTTCTTCGGGGACGGCATGGTCCACGGGATGCGGCTCGAGAACGGTTCGGCGTCCTGGTACGCCAACCGGCATGTCGACACGCCCTTCCTGCGTGATGGTCGGGCGTTCGGCGAGTTCGTGGCGCCGCCCGGCACCGCGGAGACGCAGGCGAACGTCAGCATGCTCGTCCACGGCGACCGGCTCTTCAGCCTCGGTGAGGTCGGGTGGCCCTACGAGATCGACCCCACGGATCTGTCGACGATCGGCCCGACGGACGTCACCGGCCCGGCGGGTTCACTCGGGCCGAACGTCACCGCCCATCCGAAGGTGGATCCGGCGACGGGTCTGTTGCACTTCTTCGGCTACGGATTCACGCCGCCGTACCTGACCTACTACGTCGCCTCGGCAGACGGCCGGGACCTCCTGGTCAAAGAAGAGATCCCGATGGGCGCCGGCACGATGATCCACGACTTCGCGATCACCGAGACGGACGTGATCTTCTGGGAGTTCCCCGTGGTCTTCGATCTCACCGCGGCGGCGGCCGGTGCGGTCAACCCGTTCACCTGGGACGCCGCGTACGGATCACGTATCGGCGTCATGCCGCTCGGCGGGCCGACCAGCGAGCTGCGTTGGGTCGAGATCGAGAACGGCTATGTGTTCCACGGCACCAACGCGTTCCGACAGGGCGACACGGTCGTCGTCGACGTGTCCCGCATCGATTCGATCTTCGACGCCTCGGTGCCGGGCGGCAACGACCTGAACGCGAACGCTCCCGAGCTGATCCGATGGGAGATCGGCACGGGAGGGGACGAGCTCACCTGGAAGGCGGAGGCGCGCTCCGACCTCGCGCTCGAATTCCCCGAGATCGACCATCGGTGGACGGGTCGGCCCCATTCAGTTGCCTGGTACACCGAGACGTTCGACACTCCCGACGGCAATCTCGAGTTCCCCGCTGTCACCCGTCTCGACGTCGCGTCCGGGGCCACCGACCGATGGGAGAGCGGCGATCTGCGTCAGCCGGGCGAGACCGTCTTCGTGCCGGACAGCCCCGATGCGGCGGAGGGGGAGGGCTGGCTGCTCACCTTCGTCTGGGACAAGACCACCGACCGGTCGAGCTTCGCCGTCCTCGACGCGACGGACGTCGGTGCGGGTCCGGTCGCCGAGGTGCTCCTTCCCCAACGCGTGCCGTTCGGCTTCCACGGCGCCTGGATGCCGGACACCTGAATGGCACGCTCCGACGCACTCGAGCGCTTCACCGCAGCGGCGCGGGAGCGGGGGATCACCGTGGACGCCGTCCGCTATCCCGACGGCACGCGGACCGCCGCGGACGCGGCCGCGGCGATCGGTTGCGATGTCGCCCAGATCGTGAAGTCGCTGGTGGTCATCGGCCCGGACGGTCCCGCGCTGGCGCTCACCGCCGGCCACCACCGGGTCGATCTCGACAAGCTCAGCGACCATCTGGGCGGTCCCGTGCGGATGAGCGATGCCGAGACGGCCCGGTCCGCGACCGGATTCGCCATCGGTGGGACACCCCCGTTCGGCCACCCCGAACCGCTGCCGACGTTCCTCGATCCGTCGTTGCTCGACCACGAGATCGTCTACGGCGCCGCGGGCACGCCCGACTCGTGCTTCCCGATCGGTCCCGAGGTGCTGCGCGGCGTGACGAATGCCACTGTTTTCGGCTTCGTGGCGGGCGAAACCGGGATCGGTTGATTCGTACGACTCAGGCGTCGGCGCCCGTCCGACCCCTACGGTTTTGTCGATGAGCAGTCTGCAGCTGGACGCGGGTGCGCGCATGGCTCTCGACGTGGCACTGGGTACGGCCGGGGCGATGGGCGATGAGCGATGTGGCACGGAGTATCTGCTCTTCGGCGCGGTCGCCACCGCGACCGGGGACATGGCGGAGCTCTGCGAGCTGTTCGCCCTCGACACCGCGCGCCTCGAACGGGCGCTCGTCGCCCTGCGCGGTCATCACTTCGAGCCCCATCCCGATGGCCAGGTGGACCCACCGCTCAGTCCCCGGGCAGAGCTGGCGCTCCACGGACGCGCATTGTCCGGCGCCGAGCGTCGGTCGAACTTCGACATGCTCCTCGGCTGTTTGAACGATCCGCGCTCGGGCGCGGCGACGGTCCTGCGCCATCTCGGGGTCCGTCTCGGTGAGATCCGTCGCCTGGTCGAGCTCGGCGCCGCGCGGCTCGACGAGGACGAGGTCGCGGGTCTGATCGCGGCGCTCGATCGTCGGGACGTGACCCACTACGGCTGGTGGGGTCCGCACACCGACGCGTCGGTCGCCCGCATCGCGGTCAACGCCACGCCTCGGGTCGTCGCCCGGAGCCAGACCGCGGAGGTGGCACTGGAGACGGTCGTCGCCGGGCCCGAGGGGTTCGGGTTGACGCTCACCGTGACGTCGCTCGGCCCGTGGGTGCTTCCGCCCACGTGGGAGTCGATCGAGTACCTGAGCCCCGGGGTCGGGGCGGAGCATCGCCTCCTCCCCGAGGTCATCGCGGTCGACCTGCGGTACGCGGACGGCACCCATGTCTCGAATCGGGCGGGCAATCCTCGATGGCGGGCCGACGTGCCCACCCCAGGCGCGCTCGTGCGCCTCGGCACCCGGAAGGTGATCGAGGATCGCAACGATCGGCGCCGCCCCGTCCGCCATGTCGAGACGACGGAGTGGTGGGCATGGCCGGTGCCGTTGGCCGGCGATGTGACGCTGCACGTGCAGTGGCCGGCAGAAGCGGTCGACGGTTCGGTGGTGTTGGACGGCAGCGCGATCGCCGGGCAGTCCGCGGCGTTGCGCGATCTCGGCGCCTGACGGGTCCCGTCCGCGTCTGCTCGTTTTGAGCGACGTTCACCAGGTGTGGTGAAATCAGCCGCGTATGGCCACCCAACTTCCGGATATCGACTTCACCCTCGAGTTCCCCTACACCCGAACGACCGGTCCGATCATCGGCCCGTTCCTGACCGGTCTGCGCGACGGACGCATTCTCGGCACCCGGGTCGGCGAACGAGTCATCTGCCCGCCCATCGAGTACGACCCGGACACGGGCGCGACCGTCGGACCCGAGAGCCTCGTGGAGGTCGGCCCGGCCGGCACCGTGGAAGCGTGGACGTGGGTCGCCGAGCCGACGTCGAAGCACCCGTTCCACAGGCCGTTCGCGTTCGCTCAGATCCGTCTCGACGGTGCGGACACCACCATGCTCCACGCGGTCGACGCCGGCTCGATCGACGCGATGTCGACCGGCATGCGGGTCGTCGTCCGATTCAACGATGAGCGTGTGGGTTCGGTGACGGACGTCCACTTCGTTCCCGGCGAGGATGCACCGCCGGCTCCCGCCGTCGATGACGAGGCCGGCGACGTCGAGATCATGGAGCACCTCATCGGGGTGCGGATCAGCGAGCCGCTGTTGCCCCACCGGGTGCGCTTCCTCGAGGGTCTCCTCGAGCACAAGATCCTCGGCCAGCGCAGCCCCGCCGACGGCAAGGTGCACGTTCCCAGTCGCGGCTACGACGCGATCAACCGGGTGCCGATGCTGGACGCCGAGTACGTCGAAGTCGCCGACCGCGGCACCGTAACGTCGTTCACCGAGATCACGCCGATCCAGTACCACGGCCAGACCGAGACGGAGCCCTACATCCGGTGTTCCGTGCTGCTCGACGGCGCGGACACGACCATCGGCGGCGTGGACGTCCGTGACATCTCGGTCGACGAGTTCCGGATCGGCATGCGTCTCCAGATGGTCTGGCGGGACGACATCTCGTTCGACGATCCCGACAACCGGGGCTTCGGACTCAGCGAAGAGGTCTATGAACGTTGGGAGCCGTCCGGCGAGCCCGATGTGGATCCCGAGCTCGTGAAGGAGCACAACTTCTGATGGCCTTTTCACCCGGAGAGAACGACATCGCGATCGTCGGCGTCGCACAGACCGACGCCCACGCCCGCTTCGAGGGGCCCGAGGTGGTCCTGATCATGGAGTGCGTGAATCGCCTTCTGAGCGACGCCCGCCTCGAACGCGACGACGTCGGCTTCACCATCGCCGGCAGCTGTGACTACCTCAGCGGCATGCCCTTCGCCTTCGTGTCCAACGTCGACGGCATGGGCGCCTGGCCGCCGGTCTACGAGTCCCATGTGGAGATGGACGGCGCCTGGGCGCTGTTCGAAGCGTGGCTCCGACTCCAGATGGGCGACATCGACGTCGCCATGGTCGTCGGATCCGGCAAGTCCTCGCCGTGCAATGCGCGTGAGGTCTTCCACCTACAGGCCGACCCCTACGTGGTCGCGCCGCTCGGCATCGACCCGGACGCGATGGCCGGTTTGCAGGCGCAGGCGCTCCTGCACGCCGGAAAGGCGTCGGAGGCCGACATCGCGGAGGTCGTCGTGCGGAGCCGAGCCAACGCGTCCTCCAATCCCCACGCCCAGCTCACCGACGCGGTGTCGACCGACGAGCTGCTCGCGGCGCCCTACGACATGGCGCCCCTGCGGGCCCACGAC
>BQJV01000257.1 GCA_021604885.1 Acidimicrobiales bacterium | reverse complement strand
GGCGATCTGATGGATCTCACGCAGAAGGTGACGCCGCTCGGCCCGGATCGACGAGAGGAAGTAGCGCTCGATCGAGAAGGCCAACGGGTTTGCCGTGCGGCATTCCGGGCAGCAGGCATCGAGCGTCATGTCCACCAGCGGTGCCAGCGCTTGCACCCGTTCCTCGACCCGCGCGGCCTCATCGGGCGGCGCGCCCTCGGGCAGGCAGCGCAGGGCGATGACGTTCGAGGCCGCCTCCGCGCCCAGCCCCGCCGCCGCGAGCTCGTCCTCACCCGTGGGCAGACGGAAGCGGCTCCCGTCGGCCCCGTCGATCCAGCCGTCGGACGCGGCGGGGTGCGGCTGGTCGGGCGAGAGCCGTGAGACGAGTTCGTCGAGGTCGAAGTCGAAATCGAAGCGCGCGTCGCACTTCCGGCAGCGCGAATCCCCGGCGATCCGCGATCCAAACGTCGCCACGTGCAGCTGGACCAGCACACGGTCCCGGTCCGAGACGGAAATCCGCGCGGCGTCGCCCGGCACCACCACCGCCGCCGGATGCGCAAGAAGCACCGCGTCGAGCAGATGGATCGCGTCGATCGCACCCTGCCCCGACACCGCGATCTCGGCCCGCCCGGTCAGCTCGCCAAGAACGACCGGCCCGGGTCCCGGAAAATGCGCGAGTTCGACGAACATCCCTCACCCCCGTCACGAAGTCGCTACGCCGGTCACCCAGTCGGTCAGGCCTCCATCTCCTCGGTGACCCCCTCGTCACGGTCGACGCCTTCGTTCTGGATTACCAGCCGCTCGATGGAATAGCCGGCGCTGGTGGCGTCGAGTTCCGGCAGCATCTCGTACTCCGAGACCCAGCAATTGTAGGCGTGGTAGCGACGCACGACCGTGTTGGCCTCGTTCTTGAGTTCGATGGTGATGGTCTTGCGGAACTCGAGGAGCGACGGCTGGCCCAGCGCGCCGAGTTCGAACACCTTGCGGGCCCATGTCTCGAACTCGAAGTCCCAGGTCACGCCGCGCTCGAGCGTGATCGGCTCCGACTTCGCCAGACCCGGCCCGATGTGCAGGATGTTGGGCTCGCCGCCCTGTCGGTGGGTGACCGTCTCGACCGTGTGCTTGAGGGCGCTGACCTTGGATACGCCAGCCACGTAGCGCCCGTCCCAGAGGACCTGGAACCGGTAGTTCTTGTAGGGCTCGAAGCGATGCGTGTTGACGGGGAATTCAACCATGACCGTCTCCTCAGACTTCGATCTGGCCAGCGATCTGCTGAAGGTGGATGACGACGAACTCCGCCGGTTTGAGCGGCGCGAACCCGACCCAGATGTTGACCACGCCGAGGTCGATGTCGGCCTGCGTCGTCGTCTCAGCGTCGCACTTCACGAAATAGGCGTCGGTCTTCTTCTCTCCTTTGAAGGCGCCCTGCCGGAACAGGCGGTGCATGAAGGCCCCGACATTGAGGCGCATCTGGCTCCACAGGACCTCGCCATTGGGTTCGAACACCACCCACTGCAGGCCGTTGTGCAGGCTCTCCTCGATGAAGAGGGCCGTGCGACGGACCGGTATGTACTTCCACTCCGATGCGAAATCGTCGTCGCCGTCGAGCGTGCGTGACCCCCAGGGGCGGATCCCGGACGACGCGCGGGTGATGCAGTTGACCCCTCGCGGGTTCAGGATGCCGACCTGGGCGTTCGACAGCTCCATGGCCACACCGGTGACGCCGAAGAGCGGCAGATCCTGCCCGGCGGGTGCCTTCCAGACACCCCTCGTGGCGTCGGTGCGGGCCGCAAGGCCCGCCATCGCCCCCGCCGCGCCGATGGCGATCTCGCGTCCGTCCTCGTTGATGATGATGCGCGGGAAGAACAGTGCCGCATAGTCGCGGGCGACACCGGTGCGCACCGTGTTCACCTCGGTCGACATGGTCTGCGCGTCGGTGGCGTTGCCCGGCGGGTCGACGAAGAGCATCGCCCGTCGCGACCGGCAGTAGGCCGAGGCGGAGCCGTGGATCGGCTGCATGTCCTGCGCCGTCTCGCGATCGGGCGGCAGCACCATGAGGTTGAAGAGCCGCACCTCCTCGTCGATCACCGCGAACGCATCCTCGTAGTCCGAGACCTGCGGCACCGACCCGTCACTGGCAACCGAGGCCGCGGCGACCTGCGCGCCGGCGATCCCACCCGCGCCCACTGAGTAACGCGGCACGTTGAGCCCCGGCAAACCGGCGTTGATGGTCGCCAGATCGGTCGGAGCCGTGGTGATCGTCGGCATGTCGTTGTCGGACGCCGTGGTGTTGCTGAACGAGAGCCGCCCGCCGGCCACGCTGGCCCGCCACGGGTTGAGCCGCGGATTGGCGTCGGCATCGGCGTTCACGGCGTCGCGGATCTGCATCAGCCGCTGTCGCAGCCCGTCCGAGTTGCCATTGGGCGAAGTCGCGGCGGCATAGCTGTCGAGGATGATCGGATCGGTGCCGGTCGCGGCCGCGTCGAGCGGCGCGTTGATGGTGCGGTTGACCGCCGCCCCGGTGCTGTCGAAGCCGGGCAGCGTGATGTCGACGACCGTGTCCTTGGCGGTGAAGGCCAGGGCCGACCAGCGCGCGAAGGTGCCGGTCGAGACCGTGATCCCGCTGGGCGCCGGCCGCCGGTGGGCATGGGCACCGATCTCGAGCCCGCCCTGAGCGGCGCCGAACATGATCGGCCCGGCGAGATCCTTGCCGGCAGTGGCGGTCCGGATGCGGATCTCGCCGTTGTTCTGCGAGCCGATCTGGATGAAGCGTGTGGCATCACCGGCGACGGTCTGACCGTTCTGGATGGTCACGTCGACGGCGATCCCCGGCGAACCGGCGGCGGCGTAGGCGTCGGTCACCGCCTGGGCGATCATTGGGTTCAGCGTTCCGGTGAGCAGCGCGTCGGCGGTGCCACTGGAGACCGCTGCCACCGCTGCCGGGACCGCGGACAGATCGACCGTGACATAGGGCAGGCCGTCGACCGAGATGCGAAAGTGCGTCCCGCCCGGCTGACCGGCGGTTCCATCGATGATGGCCGCGAGCTCAGTCTGCACCTGTGCCCGACTCTGCGCTCGGATCAGGCGCCCTGCCATCGAGGTGCCGGTTTGGGCGTCGGCGACCGGGTCGCCCGAGTCCTCAGCGTCGACGAGCGTGGATTCCTGACTGACGTAGTCGGGCGCATAGAGCGGGTCGGTCCCGTTCATGGTCAGGTTCTGATAGCTCTCCACATCGCTCGCGGCGAGCACCCCGGCGGCGTTCGGCGCCCAGCGGTAGACCTCCATCGAGAAGCGGCCCTCGGGCTCTTCGCCGGCATACCAGACTCGAGCTCGGATCGTCTCGCCGTCGGCGCCGGCGGATTTCGCCCGCAGCGTCAGAACCGGCGTCCCGTCCTCGGCCAGCAGCGTCACCGAGGCCCGCGTGGCACCGTCGGCAATGCGCATGACATAGGTGTCGGAGCCGCCGTTCAGGAAGAACATGCGCACATAGCGCGCCATGTCACTGATCGTGTTGTCATCACCGAAATGGCGGGTGAACTCGGTGAAGTTGGCCAGTCGCAACGGCCGCCCGATCGGCCCCTTGCGGGCCCTTCCGATGAACATCCCAATGGAGGTGCTCGCCCCCGCGATCGGTCTGACGCCGCTGGGTTCTTCGACCACGTAGACGCCCGGGTAGGTCAAAGTCGTCATGACTCTCTCGCCCCCCATATATAGTTTTATTCGACTATGAACAAAATGCCTGGATATGCGGATGTTATCATAGGAAAGGGTCGAGTCCTAAGACTGTTGCGAACGTTCGCCTCACGCGCGGCCCGGCGCCGGTGCGACATCGCTGGTCGCCGACCATCGTCTCAGGGACGCGTGCGTTTGGAATCTGGCATGGGTGGAAGATCAGGAATCGAACGGAGGCCGAGTCCCGGGCGCTTCGTCTCCTCGTGTTCTTGCTGGGTTCCCACGAAGAAGCCGCTCGTGATGCGACCCATGGGCTGGCCGTCGCTCTCGAGCTCGCTGAGCGTGTAGTAGTCCCACACGCGCTTCTCGTCGGGTGGCAGATCCCCGAGAAGAAACGCTTTGGCCGGGCCGGCGGTGCGGAGCCGCGTTCGCCGGCCAGCACCAGAAGCCCGAAGCCGACGATCAGCCCCGTCCTTGCCGATCCGTTGCTCGTGGCGCCGTGTTGAACCATGTTCTCCGCCCAGGAATGGAACCTGATGCTCCGAGATACCGCGTCTCGATGGGCAGGGTTGCAGAGGAGCGGGCCCCTGGCGCATGGATTCCGATCGACACACTTCCTATCCCCGTGCCACCCTGATGGCCTCTCCCTCAGCCAAACACTGCCACGTCCGGACACGACGAACCCGTCTGTGCGGGCAGTCTGGAGAAATGACCATGACATCCGTGGCAACCCGCCGGCAGCTGGCCGGGATCCTGCTCCTCTCGCTCCTCCTCGCCTGTTCCGAGGACGACGGCCCGACCACGACCGAGCAACGCTGCACCGAGGACGCATCCCCGCGCCTCTATTTCTCGAGCTTCGACGAGAGTCGTGTCGCCTACATCGACCCGGGATCGGGCGAGAGCCCGGTGACGGTCGCGGACGGCGCCATCGGGGTGGGCGCGATCGCGCTCGATCGGGTCGCCGGAAGAATCTACTGGGCGACGAGCCGAGAGGTGGGTCCCACCGATCGCGAGGGCGAGATCTGGCGCGCCAACCTCGACGGAACCGAGGCCGAACGGATCGTGGACACCGTGGAGTCCCCGCGCGGGATGGACATCGACCGTCCGCAGGAACGTCCGCAGCACCCCGCTCAGGAGAGGCCGGTCAATCGACAGCCGGTAGCGTAGCGACCAGGGCACCGTCAGGACCCAGTGCCGATACGGCGCCGCGGGCAGACGCTGGTCCACCAGATACGCCGCGGTGTCGCACATCCGACGCCCCTGACAGCTCGGGCACACCCGGCCCTTGCAGCTGAACGCCACCAGTACCTCGGCCCCGCACGCGTCGCACCGCACCCGGGCGAACCCGTGGCACAGGAGTCCGCAGTCGAGGTAGCGGCGGAACTCGCGTTCGATGAACGGCGGATAGCCGTCATCCCCGCCCGAACGGCCCCCTTCCAGGAACTCGTCGAGGTGGTCGCGCACCACCTGGTGAAGCACCGTGTGCTCGGGCTCCCGGCGGCGGTAGGTGCCCGACAGGCTCGACGACAGCGCCATGGGCCGTCACCAGATGCACGATCCAGGCCGGGTGCGGCACCGTCCTCATCGGGTCGTGAGGTGGGGGGGCGATCAGCGAACGAGGGTGAGGCGACGTGTCTCGGTGCGATCGCCCACCCGCAGGCGGGCGGCGTAGACACCGACGGGCGGGTGGCAACGTCGAGGCGATGGGTC
>BQJV01000256.1 GCA_021604885.1 Acidimicrobiales bacterium | reverse complement strand
CTTGCCACCCTGATCGGTCGTGGTGGTCACCTCCTGGGCGAGGTCGTCGAGCTTCACCTCGCAGGCCTCGGTGCGGACGATCTTGACCGTCGCGCCGGTCTGGTCGGGGATCTGGCCGCGCCCCCAGAAACAGCCGACCCAGATCGGATAGGACGGGTCGCCTCCCTCGAACTCCACCCAGACCCCGGTTCCGGGCTCGGGCAGCATCAGGAAACCGACGCCGTCACCCGCATAGGGCACGCACGGCTCGGCCCAGAGCGACGCCGATCCCAGAACCGCCGGCACCTGCACTTGCAGCCGGCCGCGCATCTCGGTATCGGTGGTGCCGACGACGAGGCCGCGGTACTTGCCGAAGTAGCGGTGCTGGACCAGGTCGGCGAGGGTCTCGAGCAGGTCTCGGCTCATACCAGTCCTCCCAGTCCGCCGGGCTCTTCGCCCCATGCGTTGCGGACGAGGTCGATGTCCATCCAGTGATCCTCGTCGCCGAACCGGTGGGTCACGGCGGCAACGTAGTAGCGACCCGAGTGCCGCGATCCGGCGCCGACGACGCGCACCGTGTCGTGGGCGCGCACCACGCGTCGGAGCCGGCGCAGGGTCGTCGAGCAACGGGCGCGGATGAAGAACTGCGCCTCGGCCAGCACGCCCTCGCCGCGCGGCGTCAGGTCGGCGGCGGTGTCGGAGGCAGCGGTCAGCCGGTGCTGGCGAGGGGTCGGGCCGATGGCGGATGCGGGTGTGGTGCCCAGCGTCTCCGCCGCCGAGAGATCGGCGTCGGCATTGAAGCTCTGCACATTGACCAGATCCACCCCGTCCGCCGTGACCGAGACCGGCGGAGTGACGTCGAAGTCGATCGCCAGCGCGGTGATCGTGTTGGGATCGCGGGTCAGATCGCTGCCGCGCTGGTTCAACGTCAGCTCTGCGAGATCGCCGTCGGCGAACTCGGGCGGGGCGAAACTGGCGGTGTGGATGACCGGGCCAACCGCCGCCGCTTCAGGCCGGATCCAGAACAAGCAGCCGTTGCGGCGGGCAAGCTGGCGCATGAAGCCGAGATCGGTGCGACGCTGCACCATCGGATGCGCCGAGGGCGGACGGCTGGCCACCGTCGGCGCCACGACCGGCACGCAGCCATAGCTCGCGAGCACTGTGCTCACGATCATCGAGTCGGTCATCAGCGGTCCTTCCCAGACCGTCGATTTGACCTCGCGGTCCATGGTCAACGTGATGTCGCCCCCGGTCACAGTGATCGACGAACCCTCACCGCCATGGACCACCGAAAGCCGCTGGCCGTCTGCCTCTCCGGAGAGCAGACAGACCACTCCGGCCTGGCCGTCGTCGGCGAAGATCGAAACCGGCGTCCCGGGATCGAAGCGCGAGTCGAGGAACTCGGGGATGTCGCCATCGGCGACGGCGGCACTCATTCGCAACTCGAACCGGGTGGTGTCGCCCATGCGCTCGGTCACCACGACCTCGGCCGAGCTGGCGAGCTCGGCGTCGATGGCGTTGTCGACCTCGATGACGCAGCCGAAGGCCATGATCCTACGATCCTCCTTCCTTCCTAGTCGGGTCGCTTCTTCGGCGGCACGGCGATCTCGGGCGCGCCGGCCAGGGCATCGGGCCACATGGCGTTGTTGTGGTCGGGCAGGCGCCACCATTGCGTCGCGTGGCCGAGGAAACGATGGGCAATGTGGTCGAGCCGCTGACCCTGCCGGTAGAGGTGCCAGCCGAGTGTCGGCTCGGCGACCGTGGTCGGCGGATCGACCACGGTCACCGGCTTGCCGTCCGGGCCGGTCACGGTCCGGAGCGAGGCTCCCGTGTAGCGGCTGTTGGCGTCGAAGGTCATAGGATGTCTCCGAGATCGGGATTGATGGCGGTGAGCGCGGAATCGATCAGCCGGATCGGCCCGCCGACGGTGGCGAGCAGCGACTTCTGCTCGCGCGTGAAGATGTAACAGCCCTTCGCGATCGTGGCGGCGAGCGAACTAGCCGGATAGGCGTCGAGTTCGTGCGGGCGCAGGACGCGAAGCCCCAGCGAGACCTTGGCCCGGATCGGGTAGAGCGAGACCGAATGGAAGGCCTGTTCCTCGATGGTCATCGACGTGATGCGCACCGGCACGAGCTTGCCCGGCCCGAACCAGAAGAGCTGGACCGGCACCATCGGCGCCTCTTCGGGGGCGCGAAAGCCGAGCGCTCCGGCGATGGCGCCGCCAACCGCGTCGAGCGCCTGCTCGATCGCCGTGGCGTTCGCATAGGTCAGCAGTTCCAGCGAAGCCAGCCGGTCTGCGATGCCGGTGGCGACGCCGAGCTTGTTGCCCTCGTCCATGTCGTCGACGGCGTCGATGACCAGCGACAACGAGATCTCCTCGCGTGGGTCGTGCGGCTGGGCGCTGAGCGAGAAATCGAAGGCGCCGTCGTCTTCGGGCTCGGCGCTGCCGTTCTGGCCGTCGCCCCTCTCGCGTAGTGCCTGCAAGCCCTTCGGGATGATGGAACGGCTGAGGCTCTCGGGGTTGTACTGAAAGATCGTGATCGAGGGGCTGACGCCGATCAGACCGCCATCCTTCAGTTCGATGATGGCGCCCTTCATCACGAAGCCGCGGCGGGAATAGGAGTCTCCCATTTCCGTCTCTCTCCCTTTCCTCTCAGCTCCAGGCGCGTCCGTCGAACCACTGGCCATAGACCTTGCGGTTCTGTTCCTTGAGCGCGCCGATGACCGTATCCACCCAGCCCGTATCCCCTGCCGGTCCGCGATACGGATTTCCGGGTGTGTCGGCATAGTCGCTGCGCTGCGAGGCGAGCCCCACGTAGTAGGGCGCCTCGATGTCCATGAGCGCGGTACGCAAGGGCGGCTCCATGACGCCCACGAACATGCCGTAGGATCGCTTCACCGCCTTGCCAGCGGCCGTCTTGAGCTTGGCGAGCTTGGCGGCGTCGCCGGTCGCCACCACCGCGTCGACATGGGCCTTGAACCCGGGGCCGTCATCGAGCGGCCCCTTCCAGGTCTCGTCGTTGCGCGACAGGACATTGGCCTTCTTGACCTCGGTCCGCAGGACGTCGCGGTGGCGGTTCGACAGGGTGAAGCTCTGCGTCGGGTGCTTCTTGGTATCCGTCGGGTCGTTCCAGTGGCTTTCCCGGTGCAGGTGCAGCCCGCCCTTCTGGTGCGTGTCGGCGGCGAGCGAGACAGCCGGCATGCCCTTGCCGCGGCCGCTGCCCTCGACGCCGAGGGCCGCGAAATCGAGTGCGAGGCCGTCGGCCTGGAAGCCCGAGAAGGGCGTCGCGCGCCGGTTCGCACGGGTGACCTTGCCCGACGTGCCGCGGGTGAAGCCCGGCACCCACAGATCGCCATCGGCTTCGAAGGGACTGGTCGAGGACATGCCGGAGTAGAACTCCGCCAGCAGGAACTGCGGCAGATGGTGCGATTCCCGGTCCGGCGCGGCGCCGCCGCCGGTGAGGTCGCGGTGATTGGCGACCCGGATGCCGCTGGTCACGGGCCTGGTCTTCGGGTTTGCGTAGGTGTTCCAGTCCGGCAGGTCCTCGGGCTTGACCGTGCTCGGCCGATGGGTAGCCGCATAGATCTCGTCCAGCGTGGCGCGGTGAAGCTCGAGGCTGATGTTCTTCTTCCAGCGATGCGGCAGCGGGAAGCGGGCGCGCAGATAGGCGCGGATGGTGGCGAAGGTCAAGTCGCGATGAGGCGCCGCCTCGTAGGCCTTCTTGATTCGCGCGTAGGGCTTCGAGTTCTCGGCGATGCCGCCGAGGTGGAGGCTGCGGATGGTGGCCGATCCGATGGTGCTCGGCTGCGTCGGGTTGTCTTTGAGCGTCAGCCGCACGCCGGCCTGCGAGAACACGAAGCCCTCGAGGATGTTCAGGAAGGACTGCGGGTCCAGCTTGTAGATGTTGTTGCGGGTCCGCTGGCGCTCGGGCAGCTTGACGATGGCGCGCGAGGCGATGCGTAGCGGCACGTCGCTGTTGGTGGGCAGGCGGAGCTGTTTGTAGAGGTACTCGTTCAGCTCGGTGATCACCGATCCCTGGCTGCCGTAGCCCATCCGGGCCGAGCGGGTGACGGCGTTGGCCTTGAGCTTCGCGACCAGATCGCCATAGAGCCCCTCGGCGGTCTCGGCCGCAGTCTTGCCGCCCCTCTTGAGCTTCGGTTCGCTTTCCAGCTTCCGGGCGAAGTCGCGGGGATGGGCGTTCCTGGTCAGCCGGTGAAGGAAACGGACCATGTCGGTGCGCCCGAACGGCGACAGGACCAGCGGCCCGGCGCCGTCGATGTCCATCGGCCCCTCGTCCGTCGCCGAGCGCCCGCGCGAGCGGGCGGCCATGCGCTCCGCCGCCGCCTCGCGGTCGGGATCGAGCTGGAGGCCGCGTCCGGGCCGGCCCTCGGCGGGAGTGGGGCCGTGCCGCGCACCCAGCGGCCGGGCGCCCGTCTGTTGCAGCACGTGCGCGATCTCGTGGCGGAGCACGTGTTCGCCCGGTTCCGCGCCCGGCATCAGCGGCTCGCGCAGCCAGATGTGCGAACCCGATGCCAGCGCCTCGGCGCCCGTGCCCTGAACGTAGGCATCCGCCTCCCGACCGGTATGGAGGCGCACATGGCCGAGATCGTGGCCGAATTCTCCCTGCATGCGGTCGAGCAGGTGGCGCGGCATCGGCGCGCCCGGCTCGTCCGGGGGCAACAGCGGCGCTGCCAGCCGCGGGTCGCCATGGCGCAGAAACGGGACGGTTTCGGCCAGGCCCGCCTCGACATCCTCCATGACGAAGGGCGCGGCGGTCATCGTCGGCGGCGCGATGCTGGGCTTGGTCACGCGGGCCGACGGGATCAGCTCGTTGATGGTCGCGTAGATCGTATCGACCAGGTCGTTGCGCCCCTCGACGAAGGGCGTCTCGATCTTGGGCAACACCCCTTCGCGCCAGTGCTTGTTGGGATCGGCGTCGGTTCCGGCCAGCAGCTTCTCGGCGATGGTGCGCGAGATCAGGGACAGCCCACCGGTGAGCCGCAGAGCCTCGTAGACCACGCGGAACTTCCGATTGCGGACCTTGCCGAGGACGAACTCGAGAACGATCTGGATGGCGAGGTCCAGTGGGAACACCTCGCCCGGCAGTTCCAGCTCCTGGAGCGGCTGCACCATGCCGGTCACCGCCGTGCCGAGATCGCCGGCGGCGCCCTTGAAATCTGACTGCTCCGCATCTCGATGATCCGCGAGCGCCTTCTTGTCGGCGAGCGCGTCCGCGTCGACCACGTCTTTCAGCGCCTCCGCCACGGCGGCCAGCGTCTCGACCCAGATCAGGTACTGGTCGATGCGGCTGAAGTGCTTGAACAGGATCGGATTGCCGGCAACGTTGCCCTGCGCGCTGTTGACGCCGACCTCGAGCCGCTTCTGCGCC
>BQJV01000255.1 GCA_021604885.1 Acidimicrobiales bacterium | reverse complement strand
CTCCGCCGGTTCGCAAGCCGAGTCCCTCGACGACCGGACCTGGCAGCCCCGTCGCGGGATCAGTGGCACCATCCGCGTCGTGATGGCGGTCGTGCCCATCGCCGCGAGCTGGGTTGCGGTGTGGGCCGCGATGACCGTCGTCGCCATGCCGACCGGCGCCCTCGCCCGGGGGGCCTGGGTCCTGCTTCTCGTCGCGTTCGCGGTGGCCGGGATGCGCGTCGCCCACTTCGCCACCCGCCAACTCGCTCCGCTTCGGGCGCTGTACCAGATGTCGCTCGTCTTCCCGGATGCGGCACCGTCCCGCTTCACGACCGCGTTGCGGGCGCGGACAGGGCGTCAGTTGGAACGCTCGGCCGACACGGCTCCGGCGTCCGAGCAGGAAGCCGCGGAGACGCTGGTCCGACTGCTCGCCGGGCTGGCCGCCCACGACCGCCTCACGCGTGGCCATTCCGAACGCGTCCGCGCCTACGCCGTCATGCTCGGCGAGGAGATCGACCTGTCCCCGGACGCACTCGAGAAGCTGAACTGGGCCGCGCTGGCGCACGACCTCGGGAAGCTGGAGGTCCCCCACGAGATCCTGAACAAGAACGGCCGGCCGACGGACGACGAATGGCAGATCCTGCGCGCCCACCCCGCGGCCGCCTCCAGCTTCGTGGAACCGCTGCGCCCCTGGCTCGGTGACTGGATCGACTGCGCCACCCAACACCACGAACGGTACGACGGCGGCGGATACCCGGCCGGGTTGGCCGGAACCGACATCTCGCTCGCCGGCCGGATCGTCTCGATCGCCGATGCCTTCGATGTCATGACGGCGACGCGGTCCTACAAACGTCCGTTCCCGGCGGAGCAGGCACGAGCCGAGCTGCTCCAGAACGCCGGGACCCAGTTCGACCCCGGTCTCGTGCGATCGTTCATCGCGATCTCCCTCCCCGAGCGGAGTCGGCTCGCGGGGTGGGTCGGCTGGCTCGCCCAGGTGCCGAACATGGTCCCCGCGCCGGTCGCGCCGATCGCCCACAACATCGGCAACCTGGCCGCGGCCGCCGCCGTGTCCGCCGCGTCGATCGTTGCCGCGCCGATCGTCGATCGGGTGCCGGACGAACGCACACTCGCGGTCGAGCGCTCCGTCGTCGTCGACGACGACGAACCGACGTTCACTGAGCCGGCCATCGGCACCGAGCCTGAGATCGCCGACCCGCCGATCTCCGACCCGGCGCCGACGGTCACAACGACGACGACCACCGAACCGCCGGCCTCGCCGAACGCACCGACGACAACCGTTGCGGCGACGACGACTGCTCCCGTGTCCACGACCACGCCCTCCACCACCGTCACGACGTCCACCACCACGACGTCCACCACCAGCACGACCTCGACCACCACGACGACGACCACGACGACCACCACCGAACCGCCCGCCGTCACCGTCGCGAACGACGACGCGGCTGTGGTGTTGAACGTTCTCGGCCAAGTCGTGGCGGTCCTCGCGAACGACGACTTCGGTTCGTCGAGCGCCGATGCCGCAAGCCTCACGATCACCGACGCTCCCGATCGGGGAACGGCGAGCGTCGTCGGCGACTCGATCTACTACACGCCAGGGGTCCTGCAGACCGGCGGGACGGATTCGCTGGTCTACGAGATCTGCTCCCTCGCCGGAAGCTGCGACCAGGCAACCGTGGTGCTCACGCTCGCGATCTGATCCGCGCTACGCCACCACGAGCCCGGCGCCGAGTACGACGCAGCACGCGCCGAACACGATCCGACCGGTGACTGTCCTCCGCACCAGGAACAGGCCGATGAGGATCGAAACGCCGCGGAGCGTGGCGACGTTCGCCGCGTCCGCTCGCTGGTACGCCAGCAGGACGAGCGCGTACGCAGCCGTCGAGAACAGTCCGACCGTGATGCCTGGGCGCAGGGCATGCCGCAAGCGCGCAGGCGTCGGACGCGATACGGCGAGGACGACGGCGGCGGCGACCACCGACGCAGCCGCGAAGTAGCCGAGCTCGCCCGTCTCCTGGATCCCTCGCGCGTCCAGCAGTGTGTAGCTCGCGATGAAGCAGCCGGTCACCAGCGCCATGGCCATGGCGAGTCGCTCGCCACTCCCCCACGCGACGCCGCCGATGACGACCAGACCGAAGCCCACCGCAACGGCGCCGGCGACCGTCAGCACCGACGGTGTCTGGTCGAGCAGCCAGATCCCGACGACGGCGACGAGCAGGGGCGCCGTCCCCCGCGCGAGTGGATACGTGGTGGCGAGGCCCCCGCGTGCATACGCCTGCGAGAGGAACAACAGATAGCCGCCGTGGGCGACGCCGCTCAACGCCACGAAGCCGAGCGCTTCCGTCGGTGGATCCGCGATGAGCCAGGGCAGGAGCACCACCGCACCGGTGGCGTACATGAGCGCGAGTTGTGGCGCCCGGTCGTCATCGGCGTTCGTACGGGCGTTCCACGTGGCGTGAAGGAACGCGGACGCAAGAACGAGCGCGAATGCGACGGCGGACACGGATCAGGCCGGAACGATGTCGTGCGCTTCGAGCCGGCCCCGATGTCCGGGTGCGAGCACGAATGCGACCTGCACCCCCGTCGCGATCGAGCGGGAGCCGTCCGCGATCGCCGTGCAGTGGAAGAACCACTCGCCTTCGGCGTCGGTGACGGTGCCGTAGGCGGCCGCGTCGTCGTAGTCCGTGACTCGTCCGAGGCGCCGGGCGCGGGACGAGTGGGCGTTCACGGGACGATCTTCGCGATCGGGAGCTCGACGATGTCGGTGGCGCCACCGTCTCGCAGTGCAGGGATCAGGATGTTGATCTCGTTCTTCGGCACGACCGTCTCGACCGCGTAGCCGGCGCCACGGAACAGCTCGTTGACCGTGGGCGCCTTCATCGACGGCAGCAGGTCGATCACGGTGTCGAGCTGATCGCTCGGCACGTTCATCTTCACGAGCACCTTGCCGCGCGCATCGAGCACGCCCTGGAGCAGCGTGTGGATCTGCCGCATCGCGTGCGCCTTCTCCGGGTCGGCGAAGGACGCGGGGTTCGCGATCAGCTCCGTGTAGCTCGTGACCAGCGTGTCGATGATGCGGAGCCCGGCGGCTTTCAGAGCCCGGCCGGTCTCGGTGATGTCGACCACGACATCGACGATGTCGGGCACCTTCGCCTCGGTGGCGCCGTAGCTGAGACGAACGTCAGCCTCGATGCCCGCGTCCTCCAGGAACCGCCGGGTGATCTCGGGGTACTCGGTCGAGACACGCACGCCGGCGGGCAGATCACCGACGGACTGCCACGGCGAGTCGCCGGGTACGGCCATCACGATGCGCACCGGCTTGGCGGTGGCCTTCGAGTAGCGCAGCTCACCGAGTGACTCGACCTCGCTGCTCGTCTCCTCGATCCAGTCCCGTCCGGTGATCCCGATGTCGAACAGGCCATCGGCCACGTACGTCGGGATCTCCTGGGGCCGCAGGATGCGCACGGACTCGATCCGCGGATCCGCGATCGAGGCGTTGTAGGCGACGGAGGACGAGCGCTCGACCGGCAGGTCGGCGGCCTCGAACAACTCCATGGTCGCCTTCTCGAGCGATCCCTTGGGGAGGACGAGCTTCAACATGGGCGTGAAGGCTATCCCTCCGAGGGATCGGCCCCGCCTGGCAGCACGGTGACGCGCAGGTCCGCGCCGAGCTGCTGGACGGACTCGAATCGTCCGCGCCAGACGCCCTCGATCGACATCGCCCCCGCTCCAGCGAAGAGGCTCGCTGCATCGCTGCCGGCGAACAGCGCCGGGGCGACATAGAACACGTACTCGTTCACGAGCCGCGGGTGATGGAACGCGTGCGCCACGCGCGGGCCGCCCTCCACCATGAGTTGCACGACGCCCTCGGAGCCGAGCTGGTCGAGCAGATCCGGGAGCTCACCCTCGAACTCGAGACACGGGTGCACCTTTGCGCCCTCGGGCGCCGTTCCGAGCACGACCCGCCGGGGGTCGCGCACACCGGTCGGGTCGATGCGCAATTCGGTCGGTGGCCAGTCCCGCACCGTGAGCGACGGGTCATCGGCACGAACCGTGCCGGCACCGACGAGGATCGCGTCCGACTCGGCGCGCAGTCGATGGGCGTCCGCTCGCGCCTCCGGACCGGTGATCCACTGTGACGATCCATCGGGCGCGGCGACGCGTCCGTCGAGAGTCGCCGCCAGCTTCAGCACGACCCACGGGCGGCCGGTGCGCCGATGATGCAGGTAGGGCCGCAACTGCTGTTCGACCTCCTCGCCGGCGACACCGAGGTCGACCTCGATACCGGCCTCGCGGAGTCGGGCGATGCCGGCACCCGCGACCTTGGGATCCGGATCCTGGATGCCGACGACGACGCGGGCGACACCTGCTTCGATCAGCGCCTCGGTGCACGGGCCGGTCCGGCCGTGATGGCTGCACGGTTCCAGGGTCGTGTAGACGGTCGCCCCGACCGTGTCCTCCGCGCTCTCGAGCGCCTCGATCTCTGCATGGTTCCCCCCGGGCGGCTGCGTGGCCCCCCAGGCGATGCTGCCGTCGGTCTGGACCAGCGTGACGCCGACCCAGGGGTTCGGCGAGGCACGATGCCGAGCCCGACTCGCGACGTCGATCGCCCGCAGCATCCGGTCACGGTCGACCACCGGCGAGACGTCAGCCATCGGACCGGTGTGGTGCGTCGGCGCTGGGGTGCGGATCGGCGTTGTCGACGAGGAGCCGAACCGCGTGGGGCAGCACATCGAGAACCGCATCGAGCGTCTCGACGCAGCCCTTCGACGAGCCGGGTGTGTTGACGATGAGGGCGGTGTCGAGCGTGCCGGCCACCGCGCGGCTCAGACGGCCCAGTGGGCTGACCATGCGCATCGCCTCCGCGAGACCGGGGGCCTCACGGTCGAGGACCGCCCGCGTGCCCTCAGGGGTGCGGTCCCTCGGCCCGAATCCGGTGCCGCCGGTGGTGACGACGAGGCCGTGGAAGCCCTCCGCCAGCGAGCGAAGCTTCGCGGCGACCATCTCCGCTCCGTCCGCGGTGACCTCCCTCGCGGCCACGGTCCAGCCGTGGGCGGAGAGATGCTCCTCGAGGATCGCGCCGGACCGGTCTTCGCGGGTGCCGTGGACGACACCGTCCGACACCGTGAGGATCTTCACGAGCAGCGGCGCAGCGTCGCCGACGCCATGATCGCCGTGCTGGTGTCCCTGGGCCATGGCGGAACGATAGCGACTTCGTTCAGCCTCGCCGGAAGACGGCGCGACACATGCCGTCGTGGCCGGGCCCGGGGAGCAGCACGTCCACGTCCTCACCGAGCGGTCGCCATCCCTCGTCGGCCGGTCGCGCCGCGATGAAATCGAGCGCTGCGAGCTCGGCGCGACAGGCGTCGACGACACCGGTCGACTCCGCGGC
>BQJV01000254.1 GCA_021604885.1 Acidimicrobiales bacterium | reverse complement strand
GGCGGGCGGGGCGCCGCCGGCGTTGTTCACGAGGACGTCGATGCGTCCGGTGGCCTCGATCGTCGCGGCGACCACGGCCGCAACCTGCTCGGGTTCGCGCACGTCACAGGCGATGAACCGCGCCGAGCGGCCCTCGGCCTCGACCGGCGCCTCGGGGTCGCGGCGGGCGCAGATCGTCACGTCGGCGCCCTGCTGGAGGAACCGTTCGGCGATGACCTTGCCGAGTCCCTTGGTCCCACCGGTGACGATCACGGTGCGGCCGGTCATGTCGAGCGGATCCTTCATGCGCGAAACCCTACCCGCACGTGTTCGCACGGCTCGCAGTCGTGGCGTACCGTTCGAAGCGATTTCTGACAGCCCGTCAGGTCGTTCGACAGGAGGCGCGGTGCCCGACAAACGCATGACCGAGGACGAGGTCATCGCCGAGCTCGAGAGCGGTATGACCATCGGTATCGGCGGCTGGGGTTCGCGCCGCAAGCCGATGTCGCTGGTGCGTGCCATCCTGCGCAGCGACCTCACCGACCTGCACGTCGTGAGCTACGGCGGCCCTGACGTCGGCATCCTCACCGCCGCCGGCAAGGCGAGCAAGGTCACCTACGGGTTCGTCTCGTTGGATTCGATTCCGCTCGAACCGCACTTCCGCGCCGCCCGCCAGGCCGGCTCGCTCGACGACTTCATGGAGCTCGACGAGGGCGCCTTCTACCTCGGGCTGATGGCCGCGGCGCACCGCGTTCCCTTCTATCCGACCCGGGCCGGCCTCGGCACCGCGATGCTCAGCGAGAACCCGAGCCTGAAGACCGTGCGGTCCCCGTACGACGACGGCGAGGAACTCGTCGCCATCCCCGCGTTCGAGATGGACGCCGTGCTGCTCCACATGAACCGGGCGGACGCCAAGGGCAACGGTCAGTTCCTCGGCCCGGACCTCTACTTCGACGACCTGTTCGCGATGGCCGGCGCCAAGACCTACATGTCGGCCGAGCAGATCATCCCGACGGACGACTTCCTGAAGGAGGGCCCGGTCCACACGCTGCGGATTCCCCGCATCCATGTGGACGGCGTCGTCGAGGCGCCGATGGGTGCCCACTTCACCGAGTGCCCGCCGGACTACGGCCGTGACGAAGCATTCCAGAAGGAATACGCGGCGACCGCCAAGGACCCGGACGCGTGGGCGCAGTTCCGCGCCGATTGGCTCGAGCTCGAGTCGCACGAGGCATACCGAGCCAAGCTCGAGGAAAGGGGCAACTCGTGAGCGACGTCACCCTCGACGAGATCTGCGTGGTCGCGATCGCCGAAGCCTTCCGGGGCGACGGTGAGGTGCTCTGCAACCCGATGGGGCCGGTGCCCGTCATCGCGGGCCGCCTCGCCCGGGCCACCTTCGAGCCGGACCTCATGCTGACGGACACGATCGCCTTTGCCATCGAGGGAAACCTGCCGTTCGGCGGCGATCCGACCGATGCGGTCATCGAGTCCTACATGCCGTTCCGCTCGATCTTCGACCAGGTGTGGTCGGGCAAGCGCCACGTCGTCATGGGCGCCAGCCAGATCGACCGCCACGGCAACCAGAACTTCGCCGCCATCGGTGCGTACCGCAAGCCCAAGGCGCAGCTGCTGGGCATGCGCGGCGCGCCGGGCAACCTCATCAACCACGCCACCACCTACTGGGTGCCGAACCAGGCGCGGGCGTTCTCCGAGACCGTGGACGTCGTGTCCGGCCCCGGCTATGACCGCATCGCGGAGCTGCCGGAGGCGAGCAGGGCGAACTTCGAGATCCGGCGTGTGGTCACCGACCTCGGCGCCTACGACTTCGAGTCCGAGGACCGGACCATGCGGGTCCGCTCGCTGCATCCGGGTGTCACGCTCGAGCAGGCACAGGAGGCGTCGCCCTTCGAGCTGACGGTGACCGGCGACGTGCCCGAGAGCCGACTGCCGACGGACGACGAACTCGCACTGATCCGTGACGTGTTCGACCCGAACGGTGTGCGCAAGAGCGAGTTCCGCTGATGGACCTCGAGCTCGCGCCGCGCTATGTCGACTTCCGCGAGGAGTGTCGCAACTGGCTGGAGGCGAACAACCCCGGCCGCATCGCGTCGATGGACACTGCAGCCGGGTTCGAGGAGCACCGGGAGTGGGAACGCGTCCTGTTCGACGGTGGCTGGTCGGTGCCGGGCTGGCCGAAGGCCTACGGCGGCCGAGACTGCGACCTGATCGAGTGGCTCATCTACGAAGAGGAGTACTGGCTTTCGGGCGTGCCCGGGCGGGTCAGCGCCAACGGTGTCAGCCTCCTCGCCCCGACGATCTTCAACTTCGGCACCCAGGAACAGCAGGACCACTTCCTGCCGAAGATGGCGAGTGGCGAACACATCTGGGCCCAGGGTTGGAGTGAGCCCGAGGCCGGGTCCGACCTGGCCGGGATCAAGACCAAGGCGATCCGCGACGGCGATCACTATGTGCTGAACGGGCAGAAGACCTGGTGCAGTCGCGGCGCGTTCGCCGACTGGATCTTCTGCATCGTGCGCACCGATCCTGACGCCGAGCGCCATGCGGGTCTCACGTATCTCCTTGTGCCCGCCGATGCGCCGGGAATGGAGAGACGTCCGATCGGCCGCCTCGACGGCGAGCCCGGTTTCGCGGAGCTCTTCTTCGACGACTGCCGGGTCTCGGTGGACAACGTGCTCGGTGAGGAAGGACAGGGGTGGGCCGTGGCGATGGCAGCGGCCGGTTCCGAGCGCGGTCTCAACCTCCGTAGCCCCGGCCGCTTCATGGCTGCGGCCGAACGGCTCACAGACCTCGTGCGCGACATGCAGGCGCAGGACCGCACGGTCGATGTTCGCCTGCGCGACGAGGTCACCGATGCCTGGATCAAGGCGCAGGCGTACCGGTGGCAGACCTACATGCTCGCCGCCAACCTCATGGACGGCGCGGAGATCGGGTCCGAAGCGAGCCTCGGCAAGGTCTTCTGGTCCGAGCTCGACCTCGAGCTCCACGCGACCGCCCTGCGGCTGTTGGGCGACCGCGGCGAGCTCGTGGAGGGCAACGACTGGCTGGACGGCTACGTGTTCGCCCTGTCCGGCCCCATCTACGCGGGCACCAACGAGATCCAGCGCAACATCATCGCCGAGCGCGTGCTCGGCCTGCCGCGGAGGTAGGGCCATGCAATTCGCGTTCACCGAAGAACAGGACATGTTCCGCGACACCGTGCGGGATCTGTTCGCCGATGTGTGCCCTCCCGAAGCCGTGCGGGCGAGCTGGGACAACGACGACGGCCGCGTGCCCGGTCTGTGGGATGCGCTGGCGGAGATGGGTGTTCTTGCCGTGCTCGCACCGGAGGAAGCCGGCGGCCTCGGCATGAACGAGGTCGACCTCGTTCGCATCCTCGAGGAAGCCGGCTATGCCGGCGTGCCCGAGCCGCTGATGGAACATGCCGCAGTCGCCGTGCCCGCCCTGGCGCAGGCCGGCAGCGCGCACCTCGAAGCGGCGATCGGTGGCGGGTCCCGCTACAGCGTCTCGCTGTCGACCGGAGGCGGCGCCGTGCTCGCAGCGGGATCGGTGGACGCTCTCGTCGCGGAGGACGACGGTCTGCTCGTGGACGTCGGCCGCGAGAGTTACGACGTCGTTCCGGTCGAGTCGATCGACCAGTCCCGCCGGTTGGCCCGCGTCGAACTCACGGGCGACCCCGCCGGCCTGTCCGGCGCGGACGCGGCGCTCGCCAACGACCGTGCCGCCCTCGGCACCGCCGCACAGTGCATCGGTGTCGCTCGACGGCTGCTCGACGCCACCGTGGAGTACGTCGGTGAGCGGTACCAGTTCGGCAAGCCGGTCGGCTCGTACCAGGCGGTGAAGCACCATCTGGCGAACGTGCGTATCGCGAACGAATTCGCGGCCCCGCTCGTCTACCGGGCCGCATGGTCGGTGTCGCATCCGGAGACCCACGACGAGGGCATCCGCGGGCGCGACGTCTCCATGGCGAAGGCCACGGCGTCCGACGCCGTCGATCTCGCGTGTCGTGCGGCACTCCAGTGCCACGGGGCGATCGGCTACACGTTCGAGTACGACCTGCAGCTGTGGTTGAAGCGGGGCTGGGCGTTGGCCGCGAGCTACGGCGATGCTCGTCGCCACCGCGACCGCGTGGCGGCCGCGTTGCAGATCTGAGTCAGCCGACCAGGACGGGGTCCGGCCGCACGACCTTCCGGCTCGCATAGCCGACGCTCGTCTTCACGAGGTGCGATCCCTTGCGGGCTTCGCAGTCATCGCACGTCACGGAGTAACGACCGAGTCGACCCTCGCGTCGGCGTGCGTGGCGGTCGCCGCAGAGGTTGCAGTTGTCGTGGTGGCTCGTCATGGTCGTGCTCCGTCGTGAGTTCCTCATGATGCGTCGGCCCGATCGCAGCGTCGGTGAATGGGCCGCTCGGCCCGCTTTCCCCGGGATCGGGGCATGGCCATGAGCCGTTTGACCCACCCGGTGTGGTAGCTCCAGGGGATGCGCAGCCTCTCGATCGTCGTTCTCGCTGCGCTGCTTGCCGTCGGATGCAGCGGAGACGACGGGGCGTCGGCACCCGATCCGGGTCCGTCGACGGAGGAGTCGTCCTCGTCGGTGGGGTCGTCGACGACCACCACGCTGCGTCCGCCGGTGCCCACGGACCCGCCCCGGCCGCCGGCCGCGATGATCGGGGACCTGGTGCTGCCCTGTTCTCCGACCGCGCTGACGCCGATGGGCGAAACGGCGGGTGTGACCGACTCGAGCATCACGATCGGCACGGGATCGGACCGGGGTGGCATCGGCACTCCCGGCGCCGGCCTCGGCATCATCGAGATGATCGAGGCGCTGGCCGACCACTGCAACGCCCACGGCGGTATCCATGGTCGAGACATCCGGGTGATCGAGTACGACGCAGCCGCAGCGGAGACCGTCGATCGCGTGCAACAGGCATGCGAGGAGGTGTCCGCCCTCGTCGGCCACGCCTTCCTCCAGCTGATCGAAGAGGCGCTGACGACGATCGAATGCGGCCTCGCCCGCTATCCGGCGGGAGCGGGGCTCCTGCCCCCCACGCCGATCCGGCTCCATGCGCATCTCACGGCGGCGTTCGCGGATCCCGCGGCGGCTCGGATCGTGCTGGTCGGCCCCGACACCCCGGTCGAAGGCGCGGGGCGCGACGCCCACGCCGCAGCCATCGCGGCGACCGGTGGGCCGTTGCAGGTGGTCGGTTCGGTCCCGTATCCGATCGATCGGGTGCCGGACTGGGACCGCCTGGTCGGCGAGGCGCGAGCCACCGGCGCAGGACAGGTCGTGATCGTCGGCGGCTGCGATCAGGCGGTGGTGCCGTTCGTCGACGTCGCCGATCGGGCGGGGTGGGCGCCGATGGTCGTGGCGTCCGCCACCGCGTACGAGGCGG
>BQJV01000253.1 GCA_021604885.1 Acidimicrobiales bacterium | reverse complement strand
GACTACTCGCACTGGGTGTGCGTCGGTGAACGCCTGCCCTTCGACAGCATGTCCGTCTTCGAGCAGTGCGCGCCCGCCGTCGGCCACATCCACGCCCGGGTCGGACAGGCGCAGGCCCCGCAGGTGCACGATCCGCGTGATCCCGTCTGGTCGATGGAGCTCGGGACGCACGAGGCCTGGTGGGATCTCGTCGTCTCGGCGGCCCGCGAGAACGGCGATCGGATGACGATCACGCCGGAGTTCGGACCACCGCCGTACATGCCCACACTGCCGGACACCGGCGCGCCGGTCGCCGATCTGCAGGAGATCGTCGCCTGGATGCGCGACCGTCTGACCGATCGGTACTGCTGACCGCTAGGAGGGCGCCGCTCGGTCGCGGCCGTTGAGGAGTCCGGCGGCAACAGCTGCCGCCGCGTACGAGCGGGTCGCATAGAACCCCTCGGTGAACGGTGAGCGCCCATCGATGCCCGGAGCGAGGGAGGCGTGCCAGACACCGCCGGGGAGGCCCACGATCTTCCCGCGGCAATCGCCGCCGATCCACACCTCCGCCATCAGGTCGTCGCCCTCGATGCGATGGTCCGGCACAGCAGCGCGGAGCTCGATCTCGGTCGTGTGTCGCAGCTCGACGAGTTGCAGCCGCCACTCGGGGCCGAGCTCGCCGCGTCGCCGCAACATCGCAGCCGCCTGCTGTGGGGTCTCGGTGCCGAGTGTCTCACCGTCGATCGGCCGGGTCAGAGTTCGCGGACCGGTGAAAATAGCGCGCCACGTCCGCCGAACGGCATGGACGACGATCTCGTCGATATCGGTCACGGCTGACCCCCTCCGGCCCATGTCCCACGGGTCCCGACGATCCGGGGGAGGCGAAAGTCGCGTCACGGGCCGGTTCGCCCCCGCCGCCGTCAGGCGGCGTCGTCGAGCCGCCGCATCGCCTCCTCGTGACGGCCGCAGAACCAGGACGCGCCGGGCACGATCTGGACGAAGTCGCCGGCCTGGGCCCGCATCGAGTAGCGGTCCTCCCAGCGGCCCACGAGCCCGTCGTCGAAGTGCGACTCGTGGACGGCGACCAGCTCGAGGTCGAGGAGGTCGAGGGTTTCGTCGTGGATCTCGCCGAGCCGCACATAGTCGTCGGCAACCGCGTGGACGAGCACCTTCTGGAGCTCCGGCTCGAGGTCGACGACCAGCAGCTCGGGCTGGTCCCAACTCTCGAACGCCCCGATCGTGTACGTCCACGCGCCCGGACCCTCCACCTGCACCATCAGGTAGCCGTGGACCCGGATCATCAGGTCGGTGTGGCGGTCGATCTCATCCCAGCTGTAACCGTCGCATCGCATGCACATGGCCGTGGCCTCTCTTCTCGGTAGGAGAGACCGGAGACCACCGCCGGCGAGCGTGCTCGCCAGTCTGTCGCGACGGTGTGACAGTGCGGGCTCCGCGGCGCGTCAGCCGCGGTTGGCCAGGACGAGCGTCTGCATCGTGACCGCCTGCTCGTCCTGGGTGCCGAACGGCACCGCGTTGAACGTCGTCGTGCCGGCGGCGCCGAACGCACGAATGCGCGAGACGACCTCGTCCTGGGTGCCGACGATCGCGATGTCGGCCGGGCCGGCGACACCCTCCCGATCCATCATCGCCCGGTACGACGGCAGGGCGCCGTAGATCTCGAACTGCGTGGCAGCCCGCTCCAGCGCGGGACCGGGCTCGTCCGTCACGCACACGGGCACCGACGAGATGACCTGGGGCTCGGGCCGCCCTGCGGCCTCTGCCGCCGCCCGCAACGTCGGCGCCACATGGTCGCGGATCGTGTTCGGCCCGGTCATCCAGGTGGAGGTGCCGTCGGTGCGCGAGCCGCACAGCTTCAACATCGCGGGGCCCAGCGCGGCGATGACGACCGGCGTGGGCGGCGCGTTGAACGACAGGCCTCCACGAAAGGTGAGCGTCTCCCCGGTCGCATCGACGGGCTGGTTCTCGAGCAGCGGCAGCAGGATGTCCAGGTGTTCGCGCATGTGGCGCACCGGCTTCTCGTACGACATGCCGAACATGCCCTCGATCACCATCTGGTGCGAGAGGCCGATGCCGAGGGTGAACCGACCACCACTGATGTGGTTGAGCGTCTTCGCCTGGGCCGCGAGCATCGCCGGATGCCGCGGGTAGGTCGGAATGACGGCCGTGGCGAAGCGCAGATCCGGCACCTCTCGGGCGACGACACCGAGCATGGTGATCGCGTCCACACCGAAGATCTGCGGGATGGTCAGCGTGGAGAAGCCATCATTGGCGACCTGCCTCGCCTGCCGAATGAGATCGTCGATGTCGTCCGTCTGGGTGAAGATGCCGATGTCCATGCGGCGACCCTAGCCAGCGCGTCAGCGGCGATCGCTAGACCCGCCCGGCCGCGCGGGCGGCATCCTCGGCCCGGCCGATCTGCGCATCGACGATGTCGAGACCCGCCGACCAGAACCCGGGATCGGTCAGGTCGCAACCCACGATCGCCGCGAGTTCCTCGGGCCACCGGGAGCCCCCGGCCCCGAGCAGCTCGAGATAGCTCGGGACGAACGCGGCGCCCTGCACCTCGTACTGGGCATAAACGGAGAGCGCCAGCAATTGGCCGTACGCGTACGCATAGACGTAGCCAGGCGTGCCGATGAAGTGCGGGATGTAGCTCCACCAGCTGCGATAGTCGTCGGTGACCTCGACGGAGTCGCCGAACAGATCCGTCTGCGTTCGGGCCCAGTGGTCGGCGAAGTCGTCGGTGCTGAGCTCGCCGACATCGCGACGATGGGTGTGGACGGCGTCCTCGAACCGGTTCATCGCGACCTGGCGGAACACGGTCGCGATGTTGCCCTCCACCTGCTGGGCGAGCAGGGCGAAACGCTCGCCCGCGTCGTCGGTCTGGTCGAGAAGCCGCTCGAAGGTGACGGTCTCCCCGAAGACCGAGGCCGTCTCCGCGAGCGTCAGCGGTGTCGACTGGTGGAAGATCCCCTGGGGTCGGGCGAGGAAGCCGTGCACGGCGTGGCCCAGCTCGTGGGCGAGCGTGAGGACATCGCCCGGGGTCGCCGTGTAGTTCAGGAAGACATAGGGGTGATGGCTCGGCACCGTGTAGGCGCAGAACGCGCCACCCCGCTTGTTGTCGCGCACCGGCGCGTCGATCCAGCCCTCGTCGTAGAATCGGTCGACGATCGAGGCGAGCTCGTCGCTGAAGCTCGCGTAGGCATCGCGCACCGTCGCTTTCGCCGTCTCCCACGGCACGTGCTGGTTCGTCTCGGCGACGGACGACCCGCGGTCGTAGTCGGCGAGTCGCTCGACGCCGAGCACCTGCGCCTTGAGGCGGTACCAGCGCTGCGGGAGGTCGTAGCGGGACACGACGGCCTCGATGAGCGCGTCGACCGACGCGTCGCTGGCTTCGTTGCCCTGGTTCCACGCGGTGATCCAGGACGGGTAGTCGCGCAGCCGGTCGTCGGTCGCCTTGTCGGCGAGGAGTGTGTTGAAGACGAACGCCCGGTTCCGGAGCCCCGGCTCGAGTCCGGCGGTGACCGCGGCGGCGGCCTCCTGGCGCACGGCACGGTCGGGGTGCAGGAGGCGGCTCAGGCCGGCTTCGAGGGGCTGGGACTCGCCGTCGAGATCGACACGTATCGCCGAGGTCAGCTCGGTGAAGAGGCGGACCCAGGCGCTGCGGCCGGTCGGCGATTTCGTGGCCAGCAGCCGCTCCTCGGGCTCACTCAGCACATGGGGCAGCCGGAGTCGGCTCGTCTCGAGATGATGACGGTGGTCGGCGAGCTCGGGGCTCGACAGCAACGCCGACGCGACGTCCTCGTCCATCGCGAGCCACTCGAGCTCGAACCACACGAGATCGGCGGCCAGGGCGGCCGTGCGCTCCTGGAACTCCGCCATCAGCGCGCCGTTCGCCGGGTCGGCAACGTCGGTCGAGAACCGCAACTGGGCGTAGTTCGCCGCCCGGTGGGTCGCGTCGAACATCTCGGCCTGCTGGTCGAGCCACGCGGCGAGCTGGGCGGCGTTCGCCGTGGCGACCCTGCCCTTCGCGTCGTCGATGAGCTCGGCGGCCATCGCGGCGGCCCGGTCGAGCAGCGCGCGGGCGCCGTCCGGCCCGTTGCCGTCGACGAGGGTCTCGACATCCCACGCGGTGTCCTCCGCGCCCGTCGCCGTCGTGATGGAGTCCGAAGTGGTCATGGCCGGAGTGTAGAGCGGACGATTCCGCCCGGCGGAGAACGATCACCGGACAACATCGCACCGACCGTTAGCGTCGTTTCGATGATGGTCGGAGGCCTTGACGCGTGACTGAACCTGCCGCGCCGCGCGGACGCGAGCGCCTCCCCCGCGTGCAGCTGCGCGTCCTCATCGACAACATGACGATCCATCACACGCTCCTCGTTGCGAGCGGCGTCGCCTTCACGTGCGTGTTCGGGCTGATCCCCGCGATGATCGCTGTCGTCTCCGTCTACGGGCTGGTCGCCGAGCCGGCCGATGTCGAGTCGAACCTGCGCCCACTCGTCGACGTTCTCCCCGAGGATGCGGGCAACCTCCTGATCGAGCAACTCCAGAACGTCACCACCGTCGACGGCGCGGGCATCACCGTCGGCCTGGTCCTCGGCCTCGTCGGCGTGGCGTGGGCGATCTCCAGTGCGCTCAACTCGATCGTCATGGCGATTCGCATCGCTCACGAGGTACCCAGCCCGCACAACTGGATCCAGGGGCGCATCTTCGCCCTGAAGCTGAGCGTGGTGGCGGTCCTGGCCGTCGCCGCGATGATCTGGCTCGTCGTGGTGCTCCCGCCGGTGCTGGAGGACTGGAACCTCGGCGGCGCCTACCATCTCGCCGTCTCGATTGGCCGCTGGCCGGTCGTCCTGCTGGTGTCGAGCGTGGCGCTCGCCCTGCTCTACCGCTCGGTGGTCGGCCATCGCACGGGCCGCTTCCACTTCATCTCGTGGGGCGCGATCGTCGCCACGGTCATCTGGGTCCTCTGCACGATCGGCCTCGCACAGATCTACGCCTTCTTCGGCCAGATCGAGAGCACCTTCGGATCGCTCGGCGCGATCGCCGCGCTGCTCGCCTGGTTGTACCTCACCGCGCTCGCCGCCCTCATCGGTGCGGAGATCGACGGGGCCCGGTTCGACCGGAACGGCACCGCACCCCGAAACGGCAGTTTCGGCCGGAATCCTGCGGAAAACGGACCCCCCGACACCCCCTGAACCGGGGACTCCCGAGAATTTTCCGGGGAAAGTGTCCAGAACCGTGCCGGCCGGTGCTCAGGACCCGTGAACGGCGACAAACGGTCGCCTCGAACACGGAGTCCAGCGATGCACCACGAAACCCCCGACAACCAGTCCCACGAACCCATGATCGGCACCGAGACCTCGGTCTTCGACGCCATCGAGGTTCCCACCCACCAGCCCACCCAGACGGTGCCCACCGTCCC
>BQJV01000252.1 GCA_021604885.1 Acidimicrobiales bacterium | reverse complement strand
CGAACGGTGCGCCGGCGGCAACGACGAGATCTGCCGTCGCAGGCGACCAGGCGAGATCCGTCACGGAGGTCAGTGTGAGGCCGGTCGAACTCGCCGCGAACGAATCACCGCCGTCCGTCGATCGATAGACCAACCCGGCGCCCTTGGCTCCCACGACGAGCCGTTGTGCGTCGAACGGGTCGAAGGCGATGGACTCGAAGTCCTTGCCGTGCAGGCCCGTGACGAGCTCGTCCCAACTGGTGCCGCCATCGGTGGTCCGCATCAGCCGGTTGCGCACGATGGCGATCGCGGTCTGGTCGGTGGCGTAGGCCGGCGACATGGCGACCCCGCCGATGTCGTCGTGCGGCACGTGCGCGAGCGCCGGACCACTCACCGCCACCAGTGCACTCGCGATCATCGCGCCGACGGCCGCGATCGCTCCGAGGGTCCGCCTGTTCTTCTGTCCCAAACGCATCGGCCAGACGGTAGACGCCACTGGTCAGGTTTGCACATTGCGTGAGGTTTCGGACTCAGACCCCCCGTCCCTACACCGATCCACATGTCCCGCTTGGTCACTCCGCGTGAGAATTCGTGGGTGCCGGACTCGCTTTGCCCGCGGGAACGTGTTTCCCTAGTGGGGTCCGGGTAGGCGCCCGGCGTCGGGAGGGAGCACCGAGGCAATGCGTGGACGAAGCGGCGAGAAGACGATGTCGACGCGGAGGCGCACGGTGGCGAGCGGCGTGGTGTTCACGCTCGTCGCGGCACTGGCCGCCGTGATCGGCGCCGCACCGGCGACCGGCCATGGCGGGATACCGGCCGGCTTCGAGGACCTGCCGGTCGTGAGCGTGATCCAGCCGACCGATCTCGCATGGACGCCGGACGGCCGCATGATCGTCACGAGCAAACTCGGCGACGTGCGCATCGTCGATGCTGCCGGGAACCTGATCGCCACGCCCGCCATCGACCTCGGACCGACACTGTGCACCAACGTCGAACGCGGCCTCGGCGGTGTTGCCGTGCATCCCGACTTCGGCGTCAGCAACAACTGGATCTATCTCTACTTCACGTACAACAAGTACGGCACGTGCAACGAGTTCACCCCCGACAGCCCGGTGAACCGCGTCTCGCGCTTCGAGCTTCCGCCCAGCAACATCATCGATCCCAGCACCGAACTCGTGATGATGGACACGCCCTACCTGCGGCGCTGGCACCACAACGCAGGGGACATGGAGTTCGGCCCCGACGGCTACCTGTACGTGACGATCGGCGACGGTGGGCACAAGGGCGAGGCCGACGAAGTCGACTTCCTCACCGGCAAGATCGTGCGACTGACCGACGATGGCGACATCCCACCGGGCGGCAACGCCTTCAACGGTCCGAATTCCGTGCGCTGCAATGTGGACGGCGTGCCGCCGGCCGGCTCCCCGGTCGGCGCCGAATGCCAGGAGATCTACACCCTCGGGCATCGCAACCCGTTCCGCTTCGCCAAGGATCCGGACTCCGCGACCACACGGTTCTTCGTGCTCGACGTCGGCCAGGACGTCTGGGAGTCGATCGACGAGGTGACCGTGGCCGGCGCGGACTACGGATGGCCGTCACGTGAGGGACCATGCGCGTTCGGTTCCAACACGGACTGCGCCCCGGTCGCGGGCAAGACCGACCCCATCCATTGGTACGAGCATCCATCGGGCGGCGGCGCCGCGATCACCGGCGGCGCGTTCGTGCCCACCGGCGTGTGGCCCGCCGAGTACGACGGCGCGTTCCTCTACGCCGACTTCGTCCTCGGCCACATCTACAAGATGGATACGGGCGGGGCGGACTGCCGGCTGTGCACGCCTCCCACGTCGGCGTACCAGCACAACGAGTGGGCGGAGGCCAACACCGTCGTCGAGATGGCGTTCGGCCCCTACGGCGCCACGCAAGCCCTGTACTACCTCGACCGCGGCAACAACGAGGTCCGTCGCATCTCGTACGTCGGCAACGCCAACCGCACGCCGATCGCGGATGCGGTCGCCACCACACCCCCCTACGGAGCGACGCCGCTGAACGTGAGCTTCAACGGCACCGGCAGCTTCGACCCCGACCTCGACACCCTCACCTACGAGTGGGACTTCGACGACGGCTCTCCCATCGACACCTCCGCGACGCCGAGTCACGCGTTCACGGTCGCGGGTGTGTATGACGTCAGCCTCACTGTCGACGACGGCAACGGCGCAACCGACACGACCTCGCTGCGCGTCGACGCGGGCAACTTCCCGCCGGTTCCGACCATCATCACCCCGGCGCCGGCCGATGAGTTCGCCGTCGGCCAGACCCTCACACTGACGGGTTCCGCGACGGACCCGGAGGACGGCGCGCTCAGCGACCTGGACCTCTCCTGGGAGGTGCGCCAGCACCACAACGTCCACTACCACCCGTTCCTGAACCCGACCGTCGGCAACAACCTCACCATCGACGCGCCGGAACCCGAGGACCTCGCCTCGACGACGAACAGCAACGTCGAGGTGCTCCTCACGGCCACGGACTCGTGGGGCCTGACGGCGACCGTGTCCGAGTTCGTCGATCCCGTCCTCGTGTCGGCCACGTTCGACACCGTTCCCAGCGGACTCGACCTGACGGTGGCCGGCGAGACGCTGACCGGCCCGTCGGTGCAGACCATGTGGGAGAACTGGACGCTCCCGATCACGGCACCGAGTCAGCAATCCGGTGGGCTGCCCTACATCTTCGGCAACTGGAACGTCGGCGGATCCGCCGCGCGTGACATCACGATCGGTTCGTCGCCGAGCACCTACACCGCGACCTTCCAGCAGACGACGCGGTTGATCCCCGGGACCGCGAGCATCACCGAGGGCGACACGGGCACCGTCACGCTCGACATCCCCGTCACGCTCGACGTCGCCTCCAACCTGACGGTCTCGGCCCAATGGACCACCGCGGACAACACCGCCACCAGTCCGACGGACTACACGAGTGCGTCCGGCACGGTCACCTTCCTGCCCGGCGACACCGACGAGGTGGTGTCGATCACCGTGAACGGCGACGACGTCTTCGAGGGCGACGAGCTCCTCGTCGTCCCGTTCCACACGCCCACGAACACCACCATCGGCGGCGTCTGGGGTCTCGGATTCGGCGCGATCCTCGATGACGACCCGGTCACGATCACGCCCGGTCTCGCCATCGACCACGAGGGTGACGCCGGCATCACGACCCTCGAGATCCCCGTCACCCTCTCCAACCCGTCCGCGGACACCATCACGGTCGACTACGCATCGGTCGAGATTCTCGCCGATCCGACCATCGCGGTGCCGGGGGTGGACTATGTCGGGCCGTTGAGCGGCACCGTGACGTTCCCGCCGGGTGAGACGCTCCAGACGGTCGAGGTGGAAGTCATCGGTGACACCGACTTCGAACCACCGGCGTATCTCGGGGAGTGGGCGATCCTGTCGTTCTCCAACGCAACCGGTGCCACGATCGACCCGGGCTTCTTCGGCCTCGGCATCGCCATCATCGTGAACGACGACTGACTCACACGCGGGCGGCCCGCCGCCCAAGGAGATCTCTGAACAGCTCCGCGGTGCGGGACGGTTCGCCTGCACTGCCGCCGGCGATGATGCGCTTGCGGATCGCCGACGAGACCGTGTCGATGAACACGACGACGGCGATCGTGATGATCAGCACCGCCCCCACCTCGGGGAAGTTGCGGAAGTTCAGCTGGGCGATGAGTTCCGAGCCGACGCCGCCGGCCCCGATCATGCCGAGCACCGCCGAGGCACGGACGTTGATCTCGAAACGGAACAGCCAGTAGCTCGTGATCGACGGCATCACCTGCGGGAGAACACCCCAGCGGACACGTGACACCCACGTGCCGCCACAGGCCTCGACGGCCTCGACCGGACCGTGGTCGGCCGACTCGATCTCCTCGCTTGCCAACTTTCCGAGGGTACCGATCGAGTGGAGGCCGATGGCGAGGGCGCCGGCCCACGGGCCGAGCGGGACGACACCGAGCAGCACGACGGCGACGATCAGCTCGGGCACGGCGCGGATCACGTTGAACAGCTGGCGGATCGGCAGACGGATGAAGCTCGGCGAGATGTTGTTCGAGGCGAGGAAGGCCAGTGGCAGCGAGAGGGTGGCGGCGATCACCGTGCCCACCCACGCGATGTAGACCGACTCCAGGACCTTGCCGATGACACCGCGGTCGATCTCGGTCGCGAAGTCGGGCGGCCACATCAACCGAATGATCTGCCAGGCATCGCCCGGGGCCGTCCGAAGGCGCTCGATCGAGGCATCGAGGCCCGTGAAACCCCACACGAAGGCCACGGCGACGAGCGCGAAGAGACCGATCCGCGTGAGACGCGGGCCGAGGGGGCGATCGGGTCGACCCGACGCCGGCTCAGGCGCCGATCCCGGCGTGGACTCCGGTGGCAGTGTCGCGGTCATCAGACGAGCCTCCGACGCAGCGCCACGCTGATCTGTTCGATGACGAAGACCACGATGAAGACGAGGACGAGGATGCCCAGGATCCGGTCGAACCGGAAGAAGCTCCGCTGCGCTTCGACCACTCGGCCGATGCCGCCGGCGCCGACGAGGCCAAGCACGATCGAAGCCCGGATGTTCAACTCGAAGACATAGAGGGCATAGGCCACATACGACGGGAGAACGGTCGGGAGCACACCGGTCTTCACCGCGGGAACGTGACGGGAGCCGGCGGCCCGGGCGGCTTCGAGCGGACCGGCGTCCGCACCGTCGATCGTCTCGGAGAACAGCTTGACCATCACCGCGAACGAGAAGATCGAGAGCGCCCAGGCGCCGGCGAACGCGCCGATCCCGATCGCCGTCACGAGGATCTTGGCCCAGAAGAGGTCGGGCACGGCTCGCACGACGCTCATGAAGATGCGGCTGATCCAGTAGGTGGGCCCGTTCGGTGTCGTGAGCCGGCTCATCGCGAAGGCCGCGGGGAGCGCGAGGCCACATCCGATCACCGTGGCGACGATCGCGATCTGGAAGGTCTCGATCAGTGGATCGATGACGTTGCTGCGGTCCAGCACCCAGTCCCAGGGAACCGGCCAGAACTTCTCCCACAGCGGGTTGGTCCACACGTCGACGAAGGTCGACCAGCGGAATCCGACCTGACCGGCGGCGAACCAGGTCCACCACACGACGACGGCGGCGACGACATAGGCGAGCGGATTGCGCCGTGGCTTGACCGGGCGCTCGCTCGCGACGGCCTCGCTCACGTGTCGTTGTCGGCGAGGATGTCGCCGGTGGTGATCGAGCGGCCGTAGATCTCGCGGAATGTGTCGTCGTCGACGTCGGCGATGTTGCCGTCGAACACGAGCTCGCCGGCGCGGAGCCCGATGAGGCGTTGGCCGTACTCCTGGGCGAGGTCGAGATAGTGGAGATTGATCAGGGTAGTGATGCCGAGCTCGGTGTTGATGCGGGCGAGA
>BQJV01000251.1 GCA_021604885.1 Acidimicrobiales bacterium | reverse complement strand
CGTCGGCGTCCACGGTGCGGCACCTCGTGGCAGGTGTCGGCGCGGCCAACCTGCCCCCGGTGCTGGCCTGCATCGGCCCGGCCACGGCCGACCAGGCGGTGGAGCTCGGGCTGACCCCCGACATCATCGCCGAGCAACACTCGATTCCGGGCATCGCGGCGGCCATCGCCGCCGCCGTGCCCGACATGGTGCTGCTGCGCCCGGAGCCCGCCGCCGACGCCGAGTCGCAATGGATGCTCGAGCAGTACTTCGCCGAGATCGATCGGCGATTCGAGACCGGGCTCGATCGTGTGAACGTCCTGACCACGGACGTGGACGAGATCAGCCCGCCGAACGGGCTGTTCCTCGCCGGTCGACTCGCGGGCGCGCCGGTCGCGTGTGGCGTGTTGAAGAAGGTCGCCCCGGACGTGGCGGACATCAAGCGGATGTGGGTGTCCGAACGGGTCCGCGGCCGCGGGGTCGGTCGTCGCCTGCTGGAGCGGCTCGTCGCCGAAGGTCGCGCCATGGGGTTGCGGCGGGTCCAGCTCGAGACGAACCGGGTCCTGACCGAGGCGATCGCCCTCTATCGCAGCGCTGGATTCGAGGAAGTGGAGCCGTTCAACGACGAGCCCCACGCCCATCACTGGTTCGCCCTCGACTTGGATTCGACGAACTGACCACCAGGAGCGCCGCGGATCGGCCACTCTGGTGACCATGGAACGTGGCGCACCCTCGCCCGAACGCGACGAACTCCTTCGCACCCTCGACGACCTGCTCACGCTGTTGCGCACGCACGGCGAGACCAAGTGGGCCGACTGGCTGGATCGCGACCGCCGCCTGATCGCCGACGGTCACCCTGACGCGGTGGATCACCTCCTCGCCGCCTACGGCGGGATGGGCAGCTTCTCGGACCTGGCCCTCCATCGCGCCAACGGTCACAAGATCGACGACGACAAGGCTCGGGCCATCAACGATCGGCTGCGCACGCTCCGCAGCGCGGTGCACGCCCAGGCCACGGCGTTGCGCGAGCGCGAGAGCCGACCGTGACCCCGACGGCGATCGTCTTCGACTTCGACGGCACGATCGCCGACACGGAGTGGCCGATCTACGAGGTCGCCCGCGACGCGTTCGAAGCCCACGGGCTGGAAATGCCGCTCGAGACGTGGGTGCAGGGCATCGGGCTGGCGGACAACAAGTCGCTGCCGGAGCTCATCGAAGATGCCCTCGGCGAATCCGCCGATCCCGCCGTCATCGAACGCGCCGCCGAACAGCGGCGGGGCTGGAACGAGCGGATGGTCACCAACCCGGGCGTCGCGGCGGTGATCGAGGCGGCGAACCGGGCGGCGGTGCCGCTCGCCGTCGCGAGCAGTTCACCCACGGCCTGGGTCGAGCCGCACCTCGATCGACTGGGCCTGATCCACCACTTCGTTGCGATCCGCACGCGGGACCATGTCGACCGGGGCAAGCCCGCGCCGGACCTCTACCTCTCCGCGGCCGCCGCGCTCGGCGTCGACCCGGACGGCTGCGTCGCCATCGAGGACTCCCGGCACGGGTGCGCGTCGGCGAAGGCGGCCGGGATGACGTGCGTCGTGGTGCCGAACCGGATCACCGTGCTCGATCGGCCCCATGACGCGGATGTGCTCCTCGACTCGCTGCACGAGTTCCCGTACGCCCGTTTCGGTCTGCCTGGGTAGCCTTTCGGCGTGACCTTTCCTCAGCGGCGGCTCCGTCGCCTCCGGCGCACCCCGGCGTTGCGCCGCATGGTGCGGGAGACCCGACTCCATCCCGACGACCTGATCGCGCCACTGTTCGTGCGCGAAGGCATCGACGAGCCCCAGCCGATCGAGTCGCTGCCCGGCCAGTTCCAGCACTCGCGGGCATCGTTGCGCGAGGAGGTCCGTCAGCTGAAGGACCTCGGCGTGCCGTCCGTCATCCTGTTCGGGGTGCCCGAGCGCAAGGACGCCGAAGGCTCCGAGGCCTGGAACCCGGATGGCATCGTGCAGGTCGCGCTGAGGGACCTGCGCGACGACCACGGCGACGATCTCGTCCTCATCGCCGACCTCTGTGTCGACGAGTACACCGACCACGGCCACTGCGGCGTGCTCGACGCCGGCGGTCAGCCGGACAACGACGCGACGCTCGAGCTCTACGAGCAGATCGCGGTGGCGCAGGCCACGGCGGGGGCCGACATCGTCGCCCCCTCGGGGATGATGGACGGGCAGGTCTTCGCCATCCGCGAAGCCCTCGATGACGCCGGCTTCGACGAGACGGCGATCCTCGCCTACGCGGCGAAGTACGCAACGGCCCTCTACGGCCCGTTCCGCGACGCGGTCGACGTGCAGATCGCCGGGGGTGGGGACCGCAAGGGGTACCAACAGGACGTCGCCAATGCCCGCGAGGCCATGGAGGAGATCCGCGAGGACATCGCGGAGGGTGCCGACATGGTGATGGTCAAGCCGGCCATGCCGTATCTCGATGTGATCGCCCGGGCCCGCGCCGAGATCGACGTGCCGATCGCGGCGTACCACGTGAGTGGTGAGTACGCGATGGTCCATGCCGCGGCGATCCAGGGCTGGCTCGATCTCGAGCCGGTCGCGTTCGAGCACACACTCGCCATCAAGCGAGCCGGGGCGGACCTGATCCTCACCTACTTCGCCCGGATGCTCGCGGAGGGCATGCAGTGAACCAGCCGACGAACGAAGCGTTCTTCGAGCGCGCCCGCGCCGTGATCCCCGGAGGCGTGAACTCCCCGGTGCGAGCGTTCGGCTCGGTCGGTGGCACGCCCTACTTCGTCGAGCGGGGCGAGGGCCCCTACGTCTTCGACGTGGAGGGCCGGCGCTACATCGACTACGTGATGAGCTACGGCCCGGGCATCCTCGGCCACGCCCACCCGACGGTCACGGAGGCGATCGCCGCGGCGGCCGCCCAGGGCTCGAGCTTCGGCGCGCCGACGCCGAGCGAGGTGCTCCTCGCGGAGGAGATGTGCCGTCGCATCGACGGCATGGACATGGTGCGTCTGGTGAACAGCGGCACCGAGGCGACGATGACGGCGATCCGGCTCGCCCGTGGTGCGACCGGTCGCGACACGATCATGAAGTTCGCGGGGAACTACCACGGCCATTCGGACGCCCTGCTGGTCGCCGGTGGCAGTGGGGTCGCCCAGCAGGGGCTCAAGGGCTCCGAGGGTGTGACGGCCGGTGCCGTCGCCGACACGGTCGTCGCGCCGTACAACGTCGTGCCGGAGATCGACGACTCGGTCGCCGTCGTGGTCGTCGAACCCGTGGCCGCCAACATGGGTCTCATCGAGCCGCAGCCCGGATTCCTCCAGGGCCTGCGCGATGCCTGCGATGCCGCCGGCGCCCTGCTCATGTTCGACGAGGTCATCACCGGCTTCCGGCTCTGCCCGGGCGGCGCCGCCGAGTGGTCCGGCGTGCGGCCGGACCTCTGGGCGTTCGGCAAGGTGATCGGTGGCGGTCTGCCGGTGGGCGCGTTCGGCGCGTCCCGCGAGCTCATGGGGCATCTCGCCCCGCTGGGTCCCGTCTACCAGGCGGGCACCCTCTCGGGGAACCCGCTCGCCACCGCGGCCGGCCTCGCCCAGCTGTCGCTGCTGACGCCGGAGGCCTACGACCAGCTCACCGCCACGGCCACGGCATTGCAGGACGGCATGGTCGCGGCGTTCGCCGACGCGGGTGTGACCGCATCCGTTCCCCGGGTGGGCCCCCTGCTCGGCCTCTTCTTCGGGCCGACACTGCCCACCGACTTCGACGAGGCTAAGGCGATCTGCGAGAACGGCGTCTACGAACGGTTCTTCCACGGGATGCTCGAGCAGGGCGTTGCCCTCGCCCCGGGGGCCTACGAAGCGCTCTTCCCGTCCCTTGCCCACGGTAGGGCCGAGGTGGAGGCCACAATCGAGGCCGTCCGGACGGTGGCCGCCGGCCTCTGACGGCGCGACCGGTTTTCTCAGGCTTTCTGTCCCAACTTTCTTACCCAGTCCGCGAACTGCAGCGCTTTGCTGCACGTAGTGGCAGACGAACAAACTTTCTCAGGAGCAGCAATGAACAAGAAGTATCTGATCGGTGGCGGCGTGGTCGGCGTTGCGGTGGTCGTCCTCGCGGTGTGGTTCTTCTTCTTCAAGGACGACGCACCCGACGCGGTCGACGTCGGCGACGCGAACGAGCAGCTCGACGCTGATCTCGCGGAGGACGGCGGCGACGCCGGCCCCGCGGTCGCCGACGGCATCGACGGGGTGTGGGTCGTCGACGACGAGATCGGGTCCTTCGACTTCGACACCGCGAGCGGCAGCTTCGCCGGCTTCCGGGTGGCGGAGGAACTGACGATCGGATCGGTCACCGCGGTCGGTCGGTCGGGTGGGGTGACGGGCTCGGTGACGATCGACGGCGGTCAGCTCACCGGTGCCGATGTCACGGTCGACATGAACTCGATCGTCTCGAACGATCCCCGTCGGGAGAGCGCGATCCGTCGCGCGATCGGCGCCGCGGAGTTCCCGACCGCCACGTTCACGTTCGATGGTGGTGTCGACGTCTCCGGTCTCGAGGCCGGCGGCGCTGCCCACACCTTCGAGGTCGAGGGTGACCTGACCGTTGCCGGCGTGACCAACCCGGTCACGTTCTCGATCGACGCCAATGTGCGCGACGACGGCTTCGGCGTGATCGTCGGCTCGACCGAGATCGTGTGGGAGGACTTCGGCGTGACGCCGCCGAGCGCGTCGATCGTGGTCAGCATCGCCGACGAGGGCACCGTCGAGTTCCAGCTCATCGTCGCCCGCTGAGAAAGTACGGGGGTCAGACCCCCGTACTTTCTCCGGTGCGGTGGGTGCGGTAGCGCCGGATCAATGCGTTCGTGGAGGCGTCGTGGTCGAGCGGGGCTGACGGGTCGGTGAGTTCGGGGACGATGGCCTTCGCGAGCACCTTGCCGAGCTCGACGCCCCACTGATCGAACGAGTTGATGCCCCACACGACGCCCTGGGTCAGCACCTGGTGCTCGTAGAGGGCGATCAGTTGCCCGAGCACGGACGGCGTGAGGGCCGGCGCCATGATCGTGGTCGACGGTCGGTTGCCCGGGAACGTGCGATGGGGGACGAGCTCGGGGTCGGGCTCCGTTGCCGCCACCTCCGCGGCCGTCTTTCCGAAGGCGAGCGCCTCGGACTGGGCGAGGCAGTTGGCGACGAGCAGGTCGTGGTGTGCTTCGATCCCGGGGAACTCGTCGTCGGTGTGATCCGGCGTGGCCATCACAATGAAGTCGCACGGCACGACCGTCGTCCCCTGATGGAGCAGTTGGTGGAACGAGTGCTGGCCGTTCGTGCCGGGTTCGCCCCAGACGATCGGGCCGGTCTCGTAGGTGACGGGCTCGCCGTCGGCTCGCACCCGCTTGCCGTTGCTCTCCATGTCGAGCTGTTGGAGGTAGGCGGGGAAGCGGTGGAGGTAGCGCGAGTAGGGGAGGACGGCGCGCG
>BQJV01000250.1 GCA_021604885.1 Acidimicrobiales bacterium | reverse complement strand
GTGTGCGATGCCTTTCCCCGACGGCCCCATGCCCAATGCGGTCTGGACAGGGAATCCGGTGCGACCGGCGATCGTCGCGGTGGACCGCGTGCGTGACCGTGCCGCCGCCCGCCATCGCCTCGATGTCGACGAGTCCCAGATCATGCTGCTCGTCATGGGCGGCTCCCTCGGCGCACGCCGGATCAACGACGCGCTCTACGAGGCGCTGCCGGGTTGGGCCGACCGGACCGACCTCGTGGTCCACCACATCGCCGGCGCGCGTGATCACGACGATCTCGCGTCCCGTCGACCGCTCGACGAGGGTGACCCCCTCGACTATCGCCTGATCCGCTACGAAGACGACATGGCATCGGTCTACGCCGCCACCGATCTCGTGTTCTGTCGCGCCGGAGGGAATTCCGTTTCCGAGATCGCGGTCGTCGGATTGCCCGCGGTGCTCGTGCCGCTGCCCGGCGCGCCGGCCGACCACCAGACCCACAATGCCGCCGCGCTCGCGACCCCGGGCGGTGCGATCGTCGTGCCCGACGCCGAACTCGACGGGGCTCGGTTCCGCAGGGAGGTCGAGGCGCTCGTGAACGCGCCGGACCGTCGGGCCACGATGGCCGACGCCGCCGCGTCGGTGGGGCGCCGTGACGCCCCTGCGGCAATCGCGGCGCTCGTCGACACACACGCGGCGCGACCCCACCCCGGAGGTTCTGATGACACCTGATCTCAACCGCTCCCGCCGGATTCACGTGGTCGGTGCCGGCGGCGCCGGCATGGGCGCGATCGCGACGGTGCTGCACCGCATGGGTCACCGCGTGACCGGATCGGACCTCAAGGACGGTCCCGTCGCGGAGCGCCTCCGAGCCGACGGGATGACGATCGCCATCGGGCACGACGCGGCCAATGTGGGCGACGCCGAACTGGTCGCGATCAGCACCGCTATCCCCGCGCACAATCCGGAAGTGAAGCTCGCCCGCGAGCAGGGCCTCGACATCCTGCGTCGGTCGGACCTGCTCCCGGCGATCTGCGCGGCCCGCCGGACCATCGCGGTCGCCGGCACCCACGGCAAGACGACGACCAGCTCGATGCTCGCCCTCGTCCTGGTCGAAGCCGGTCTGGCGCCGTCCTTCATCATCGGCGGCGACGTCAACGAGATCGGCTCCGGCGCCGTCTGGGACGACGGCGAGTGGCTGGTGATCGAAGCGGACGAGAGCGACAAGACCTTCCTGTCGCTCGGGGCCGAGGTCGCCCTCGTGACGAACGTCGAGCCCGATCACCTCGAGACCTACGACAACGACCCGGCGGTCCTGGAGGCGGCGTTCGTCGACTTCGCGACCGCCGCAGCGACCCGGGTCATGTGTATCGACGACCCCGGGGCGGCGCTCCTCGCAGCGCGCACGGGGGCCACCACCTACGGCACGGATGCCGCCGCCGACTATCGCATGATCGATGTCGAGCCCGGCCGCAGCTCGATCGCCTTCACCGTCGTGCACGACGGTGCCGAACTCGGACGCATCACCCTCCCGACGCCCGGCGAGCACAACGCCCGCAACGCCGCGGCTGCGGCTGTCACCGCGCTCGAGATCGGCGCACCGTTCGACGCCGCGGTCCGCGCCCTCGCCCGCTTCGGCGGTGTCGCCCGGCGATTCGAGTTCCGGGGCGAGGCCAACGGGATCACGTTCATCGACGACTACGCCCACCTGCCGTCGGAGGTCGCCGCGATGGTCTCTGCGGTCCGCGAGGGCGGATGGGATCGCGTGGTGTGTGTCTTCCAGCCCCACCGCTACTCCCGCACGGCCGCCCTGTGGCAGGACTTCGGTGACGCGTTCGTCGGGGTGGACGATCTGGTGCTGAGTGACATCTACTCGGCGGGAGAGACACCCCGCCCGGGAGTGAGCGGCAAGCTCATCGTCGACGCGGTGCTGGACCGTCATCCGTGGACCAACGTCGCCTACATGCCGCGTCTGGTCGACGTGCAAAGCTGGCTCGTGAACCGCCTCCGACCCGGCGACCTGTGCCTCACGCTCGGAGCCGGCGACCTCACCGGCATCGCCGACCCCGTCATCGCCCGCCTCCGGGCTGCCGCGTGACATGACCGACGCGCTCGCGACCGTGCTGGACCGGCTCGCGTCCACGCCCCTCGGTGCCTCCGTCGAACGGGACGCGCCTCTGGGCGCCCTCACGACGTATCGCGTCGGTGGGTCCGCGGCCGCGCTCGTGCGCATCGACGGGAACGCCCACGCCGACCTTCTCGCTGCGGCGACCGGCGGGCTCGACGTCGACATCGTCGTGATCGGCCGCGGGAGCAACATGCTCGTCAGCGATGCCGGGTTCGACGGACTCGCCGTCTCGCTCGGAGCCGGTTTCGATGCCATCGACGTGCACGGCCACGACGTCGTCGCCGGCGCCGCCGCGAAGCTCCCGGTGGTCGCACGGGCTACGGTCGCCGCGGGGTTGACCGGCCTCGAGTGGGCGGTTGGCGTGCCCGGGTCCGTCGGGGGAGCGGTGCGGATGAACGCCGGAGGCCACGGCGCCGACGTCGCGGACTGTCTGCGGAGCGCCACGATCCTCGACCTGCGCGCCGGCCGACGCCGCGAGGTCGCCGCGGGCGACCTCGCCCTGGCGTACCGGTCGTCCGCCCTCACGGCCGGCGATCTCGTCCTCGCGGCCCGGTTCGGGCTCGAACCAGGTCCGGTCGATGGGGGAAGGGCGGAGATCCAGGAGATCATCCAGTGGCGCCGCGACAACCAACCCGGCGGGCAGAACGCAGGCTCGGTCTTCACGAATCCAGCGGGTGACAGCGCCGGTCGGCTCATCGACGCCGCCGGTCTCAAGGGCTTTCGGATCGGGACCGCAGCGGTATCGGACAAACACGCCAACTTCATCCAGGCCGACGCCGGGGGTCGTGCTTCCGACGTCCTCGCGGTGATGACCGAGGTCCGGCGTCGCGTGGCCGACGCCCACGGCGTCGATCTCGTCGCCGAGACGCATCTCGTCGGCTTCGGTCCGGGAGCGGGCTGAGCCATGGCCATCGATCCGCGGATACGCGCTCGCCGGGTGGAGGTCCATCGGGCCGAGGGACGACGCCGGTTGCGCTTCGTCGCCGTCGCCGCCGGCCTGGTGGCCGTGGCCGTCGCCGCCTGGGGGCTCACCCGTACGCCGTTGCTCGATCTCGACCATGTGCGCGTGGACGGGGCCGAGGACGCCGACATCGATGTGGTCCTCGACCACGCCGCGCTCGTGCCCGGCACGGCGATGTTCGACCTCGACCTCGGCGCAGCCGAGCGGGCGGTCGCCGAGCTTGCCTGGATCAAGTCCGTCCGAGCCGAGCGTGAGTGGCCGGGATCGGTCCGTCTCACCGTCGTGCCCCGCACCGGCGTGGCCGTGCTCGCGGACGACACGAACGCCTTCGTCGTCGATGAGGAAGGCGTCGTCATCGGCCCCGCCGACGACGGGACGGACCTTCCGGCGGTGCGCTGGACGACCGCCGCGGAACCGGGCGAGGCCGAGCGGGAGGCGCTCCCGGCCATCGCGGTCGCCCGTGCGATCCCCGACGATCTCCGTCCCTGGGTCGAGCTCGTCACCGTCGACGCGGACGGGCTCGGCCTCGATCTCATCGGCAGCGCGACCGTCCGGCTCGGTGACGGCGGACTGATGGAGGACAAGCTCAGCGCCGTCCGATCGGTCCTCCAGAACGTCGATCTCGAATGCCTCGACTTCATCGATGTCACGGCGGCCGATCTGACCACCGGCCTGCGCGACGACGCCTGCGACGCCGCGAACGCCGGGGAGCCTGCCGATGACACGCCCTGAACCGTCCACAATCCGCCAAACGAGCCACCACCTCGGATACCGTCGAACGTTGATTCGCATGTGTTCTGTGGTTGTTGCAGGACTCATGCGGCGGTCTCTCTCACCCCGAGGTCTCTCCACCGATGTCTGATCCGCAGAACTACCTGGCCGTCATCAAGGTCGTCGGCGTCGGCGGTGGTGGCGTGAACGCCGTCAACCGCATGATCGACGCCGGATTGAAGGGCGTCGAGTTCATCGCCGCGAACACCGATGCCCAGGCGCTCCTCATGAGCGACGCCGACGAGAAGCTCGACATCGGGCGTGACCTCACGCGTGGACTCGGGGCCGGCAGCGACCCCGAGGTCGGCCGTCAGGCCGCCGAGGAGCACCTCGATGAGATCCGTGAGGCCCTCCGGGGCGCGGACATGGTGTTCATCACCGCCGGCAAGGGCGGCGGTACCGGCACGGGCGCCGCACCCGTCATCGCCGAGATCGCCAAGTCCGAGGGCGCACTCACCATCGGCGTGGTCACCCGGCCGTTCGCCTTCGAGGGTCGCCGTCGTTCGGTGCAGGCCGAGCAGGGCATCCAGAAGCTGAAGGAGAAGGTCGACACGCTGATCGTCATTCCGAACGATCGCCTGCTGACCGTGGCCGACAACAACACATCGGTGCTCAACGCGTTCAAGATGGCCGACGAGGTGCTGCTCCAGGGTGTGCAGGGCATCACGACCCTCATCACCACCCCCGGGCTGATCAACACCGACTTCGCGGACGTCCGCACGGTGATGACCGACGCCGGCAGCGCGCTCATGGGCATCGGACAGGGCACCGGCGAGGGCCGGGCCGTCGCCGCCGCCCGCGCCGCGATCTCAAGCCCCCTGCTCGAGGCTTCGATCGAGAACGCTCGGGGCATCCTCCTCAACATCAGCGGCGGGCCCGACCTCGGCCTGCTCGAGGTCAACGAGGCTGCGGAGATCATCCACGCCGTCGCCCACCAGGACGCCAACATCATCTTCGGTGCGGTGATCGACGACGAGATGGGCGACGACGTGCGGGTCACGGTCATCGCCGCCGGATTCGATCGCTGGGACGACAGCCCGCGCTCGGCGGCCCCGGCGATGGGTACGACGACGGACGGCGGCGAGCCCACGGGCGAGGTGCCGATCGCGGACGTCTTCGCCCATGACGATGACGACGACGACCTCGATCTCGGTGACGACGACTTCGACGTCCCGTCCTTCCTGAAGTAGTTCCGTGTTCGAACGGCTCCTCGCTGCGGGGCCGACGCATCGGGCGCGTGTCCGGGTGTCCACGCGCGCCGACGGCGACTTCCACGTCGATCTCGACGAAGCGGAGCTCGACGCTCGTCGCCAGGACTTCATGCCCGGTCCGTGGACATGGCTCCGGCAGGTCCACGGGCGTGCCGTGGTCGACGTCGACGTGCCTGGCGCGGGCGCGGGGTCGCTCGCCGATGCGAGCGTGACCCGGCTTCCCGGCGCGGTGCTTGCGGTGCAGACGGCCGACTGCGCACCGGTGGTGTTCGTGGCCGATGGAGCAGTGGCAGTTGCCCACGCGGGCTGGCGGGGCATCGTCGAAGGCGTGCTGCCGGCCACGGTCGCGGCACTGCGGGATCGGTCGCACGGCCCGGTGCATGCAGTGCTCGGACCGGTCGTGCGCGCCCACGCGTACGAGTTCGGCGAGGAC
>BQJV01000249.1 GCA_021604885.1 Acidimicrobiales bacterium | reverse complement strand
GTTCGCCGCGGACGGGTTCCAGACGGCCACGATGGAATCCGTCGCCACGGAGGCCGGCGTCACGAAGCCGGTGCTCTATCAGCACTTCTCCTCGAAGCGGGACCTCTTCCTCGAACTGCTCCGCACGACGGGCCACGACCTGACCGAGACCGTCGGTGCGGCCACCGCGTCGGCTTCCTCCGCCGAGGAGATGGTGGTCAACGGCTTCGCGGCGTACTTCGACTTCGTCGCCGACCATCCGGACGAGTTCCGGCTGCTCTTCGGCGAAGGCGTCCGCACCGATCCCGACTTCGCTCGCGCCGTCGCCGACGTCGAGAACCAGCTGGCCGACTTCATCGCCGCCCTGATCGACATCGAGGAGCTCACCGCCGGCGAGCGGCTCATGTTCGCCCACGGCATCCTCGGCCTCGCCGAGGCGACCGGCCGGCACTGGATCGCGAGTGGCGCGTCGAGCGACGTCCAGGCGCTCGCCTCCCGGGTCGCCGATCTCGCCTGGCTCGGCCTCCGCGGCCGCCGCCGCTGATCGACCTCAGTCGAAGCGCCCGCCCTGGTCCGCCGGCGGCGTGATGTCGATCGGTTCGTCGGGGATCTCGCCCGCGACGAGCGCGGGAAGGAATTCACGGAGTCGCACCGGCACGGTCGGCTCCTCGTTGGCGAGCAGGTCGTCGAGCGCCCACCATTGGGCACCCTGGAAGGCGGCTGCCTCGAGCGCCTCGAGACCGCGCGGGTCGTACTCGCCGCCGTCGCACCACGCGACGTGGATGTGATCGTCGGACTCGAAGTGGTACCCGGCGAACGTGTACTCGGTCTGCTGGCGCCACACACACGGGCCCATCTCGACGTTCGGGATGCCGGTCTCCTCGTGGAGCTCGCGCAGCGCCGCGTGGGCGGACTGCTCGCCGCGACCCATGCCGCCGCCGGGAATCTCCCACCACTCGGGCTTGTAGGGATCGACGGGATCCTCCGCCCGGATCAGGAAGATGCGATTGTCGCGATCGAACAGGACCGTGCGAGCCGCCGGTCGACGGAAGGTGAACGACATCCGGGCGAACCTAATCCCTCGGCTTCAGTTCGCGCAGAAGCACTTCCTGCGCGATCGAGGCGATGTGGAGCCCCTCGGCCGCCCAGACCTCGCCGAACGCGAGTCCGCGCGAGCCGTAGACGCCCGACGACCGAAGGTCATGGAGGCACCATTCGTCGGCTCGCGCCCAGCGGTGGAACCAGACGGTGTGGTCGAGCGACGCGCCCATATACGGATGGTCCTCCGGACCCTTCCACTCCGGGCGACCGCGGGGGTGCTCGAGCTCGACCGCTTCCGTCGCCATGTCATCGCTGGCGAAGACGTGGGCGAGAACGTGGATCAGCGGATCGTCCGGGAGCGGCCCGGGGACACGGACCCAGGCGCGGGCGCGCTGCTCCTCGCGGGGAACGGGCCGCCGCTCGAGCAGCGGGCCCCATTCGTCATCCGTCAGTTCGTCGACCGCGGCCACTGGACCAGGAACGGCGAGCGCCGTGGCGTCGGGGGCGTCCTCGTGGATCTGAAAGGACGCCGACAGGTTGAGGATGGCGCCGCTGGACTGGCGAGCGACGACGCGGCGAGTGACGAACGAGCGGCCGTCGCGGATGCGGTCGACCTCGAAACGGATCGGCTGGTCCTGATCACCGCCGCGGATGAAGTACGCATGGACGGAGTGGGGGGTGTACTCCGCCGGCACCGTCTGGGCGGCCGCCCACAACCCCTGTGCCGCGACCTGACCGCCGTACACGCGCCCCCACGGGTACTGCGCGCTCGGGCCGACCCAGACATCGGGGCCATGTGAGGCCATGTCGAACAGAGCGACGAAATCGGTGATGGCGCCAGACACGAGTCGCGACCCTAGCGAGCCGCCGTGGCACCGCGGTCGCCGCCAGGCGTGCAACGATCCTGCGATGTCCACGCGCCCACACCACCTGGAGACCGTCGTCATCGGCGACGCCCCGTCGGCATGGGCGATGGCCGGATTCGTCATCGACGACGACCGGACCACCATCGCGGGCACCACGATCATCCTCGCGGGGGCTGGTGGCGATCGTGGGATCCGTGCGGTCGACGCCGGAATCGACGGGCCGATCGACGGCATGGCGTTCGGCCGCGTTCCGACCACTCCGGCAGCTCGGCAGGAGGAACATCCGAACCGCGTCGTGGACTTCGACCATCTCGTCGCCATGAGTCCGCACATGGATCGCACGACGGCCGCGTTGACCGACGCCGGGCTCGAACACCGTCGGACCCGCACCTTCGAAGCCGGCGGCGCGACGCGTCGGCAGGCGTTCTTCTGGCTCGGCGACGTGATCCTCGAACTCGTCGGCGACGACACCGCGCACGGCGACGGTCCGGCGACCCTGTGGGGACTGGCGCTCAGCTGCGACGATCTCGACGCCGCGGCCGATGCGCTCGGTGACGCACTCGGCCGCGTGAAGCCGGCGGTCCAGCCGGGCCGCCGCATCGCAACCATGCGCACTCGTGAGCTCGACATCTCGATACCGATCGCCTTGATGTCTCCGCACCCGGCGCCGGACGCGTGACGATGCGCGCCTGGCTCGCCGCGATCGCCCTCTCCGTCGCCTTCCTCGTGACCGGGTGTGCCGACGACGGTGACCAACCCCCACCCGCGTCGTCCACCACGTCCACCGAGACGATCGTCCCTTCCACATCGTCGACGTCCTCGTCCTCGACCACGACAACCACCACCACGACGACCACCACCACGGTCGCGCCGCCGCTCGATCCGCTCGATCCGGTGTATCCGACTGCGCCGCCCCGGCCGACCGTGACCTATCCCACCGCGGGTGACGACTGATCAGCCTCGCGGGCGACCGCCTCAGGCGGGGCGGTGGCGCACCGCGCCCGTCGGTCGCAGGCGCACCGGACCGCCGTCGTCATCGACAGCACCCGCACAGGCCACGTCGACGATGAGGCTCATGCTCTGATCGACCGTCGCCGGCCAGAGCACGCAGGCCGTCGGATTCGCGGCCAGCGCCGCAGCCGCACGGCGACCGACGGCGACCTCGATCTCGCCGTCGATCCACGAAACCGTGGAATGGGTGACTCTCGGGGGACCGTCCGGGGCGCCGACGAGCACATAGGCGGAGGGGCCGTACTCGGCGCTCACCGTCGGAAGTTCGTCGATCGCGACCTGCATGCTCATGTGAGAAAGCTAGCAAGAGCGCTTTTGCCCAGGCTGCGCGGTGCCGATGGGAGACCATCGTGCGCTCCAAGGGGTTGTCCGTCCTGCTGGGCATGTTCGTGATCGTGTCCACCACGGTCGTCGGTGCCCAGGCCGACGCGCCCCCGGAGTTCCCCGAGGTCGAGACGCTCGCGTCCGACGGCGCCGCCATCGACGAGCTGCTCGCGACAGTCGGACTCGATGCCGCATGGCGGTCCACGCTCGACCTGCACCCGGCCGCCCGCCATCTGACCATCGAATACCGCGGCCAGGAGGGCGACGCGGTGATCGCGCTGCTCTCGACGATCCTCAAGCTCGGCAACACCACGAATGCCCGCGAGGAGGTGGTGGCCGACCTGCGAGCCATGGCGGCGACACTCGACGACGCGGTGGAGGAACAACGCCGGCGGGAGATCGACCGCAACCGGGCCGACGCCCACTTCCAGGGCATGCACGCGCTCACCCAGGCCGCCGCGGTTCACGTGTTCGCCGGCACGGATCCGGCGATCGATGCCATCCTCGGCCTCGACGGCGAGGCGCTCACGATCGCCCAACGTGAGTACCTCCTGACGAACGCCACGCTCGACGAACTGTTCGCGCTCCGGACGAAGGCAGAGACCGAGCTCGAGCTCGCCGAGGCGGCCCTCGAGGCGGCGATCACGTACCACGACGACGTGCAGGCACAGCACGCCGCGTTGATCGACGACGCCGCAGCGCTCGCGACCACCCGGCGCGAGCTGGACGCATCGGCCCGGGAGACGCTGCCCGCCGCGGCCGAGGCGTACACGCTGGCTTCGGTGCCGGGCCAGCCCGGTCTCACGCCCCGCGCTCTCGACGCCTACCTCCAAGCCGAGGCGACCATGGCCGTGCTGAAGCCCTACTGCCACGTCTCGTGGCGGACGATCGCGGCCGTCGCATCCGTGGAGAGCCGACACGGCGAGTACGGCGACGGCCGTCTCGACCTCGAGGGTCATCCGGCCGAGCCGATCATCGGCATCGCGCTCGACGGCCAGACCGTCGACAACTTCGGCCTGACGACCGCGAGGCTCACCGACACGGACAACGGCGAGTTCGACGGGGATCCCCACTTCGACCGCGCCGTCGGACCCCTCCAGTTCATCCCGGAGTCGTGGAAGCGGTGGCAGCTCGACGCGGACGGCGACGGCGAACGAGATCCCCAGGACATCGACGACGCGGCGCTCACCGCCGGCGCCTACCTGTGCAACTACGGCTCGCTGCGATACTGGGAGGGCTGGCAGACCGCGATCTTCGGCTACAACCACGCGGGCGCGTACGTGAACTCCGTCAAGGCTGCGCTCGACCGTATCCAGCGGCTCCGGCTCCCGGCCTTCGAGGGCGAAGAGGATCTTCGTCAGCGCATCCCGTACGGCGTGTGGGTGCCGATGTCGGAGGAAGTGGAAGAACCCGTCGACGGAGAACCCGTCAGCGAAGAAGGCGGATGACGTCGCCCTTGGCGCCGTCGACCATCCATCCGTCGACGCCGACCATCGTGGCGAGATCATCGAGTGCGGGACGCAGGGCCTCCGCGACGCGACCGGGCGAGTGCCCTTCCTCGGCGAACGCGCCGAACACGCGCAGCACGCCGGCCGCGCGATCGGTCTTGAGGTCGACCCGCGCGACGAGCTCGTCGCCGAGCAGGAACGGCAGCACGTAGTACCCGTAGATCCGCTTCGCGGCGGGCACGTAGATCTCGATCTTGTAGTCGAACCCGAACAGGCGCGACGCCCGCTCCCGGAACCACACCACCGGATCGAACGGCGAGACGAGCGTGCACGCATCGATCGAACGCGGCCGGACCGCATCGGGATGCAACAGGGCGGGCCGGTTCCATCCCTCGACCTCGGCCTCGATGAGGCGGCCGTCCTCGACGAGTTCGGCGACCCGCGCCTTTGCGGGCACCTTCGGGAGCCGGTGGTAGTCGACGAGATCGGGCACCGCGGCAATGCCATGGCTCTGCGCCGCCCGCATGAGGAGCTCGCGGTGGGCGTCCTCCTCGCTCGGTGTGGGGCGAGCCCGGATCTCCGCCGGGACGATCCGATCGAGAAGATCGAACTCCTTGATGAAGCCGGGCGTGCGTCGGATGCCGACGTCGCCCACGCGGAACAGCCAGTCGAGCGCGACCGCCCCCAGCGAGCGATCGCCCCACCACTCCCCCTCACGCGGGCGCGGATCCTGGAGATCGCCGGGCGCGAGGGGGCGCTCGCGCACCTGCGCGAGCACCTCGTCGATGTAGGCCGCGTCGCGCTTGGCGAAGTCCGCCAGATTCCC
>BQJV01000248.1 GCA_021604885.1 Acidimicrobiales bacterium | reverse complement strand
CCGTTCGGACCGATGAGACCGACCCGTTCGCCCTCCTCCACGCTCAGGCTCACACCCGACAGCGCCTGGATACCGGTGAACGTCTTGGTGATACCGGTTGCCTCGAGCACGACGGTCATGCGCCTGCCTCCGGCTGCGCGGCGGCCTCGCGTTCGGCATCGCGAGCGAAGTAGCGCTCGTTTCGCTTGCGGGTCGCGCGTCGCTTTCCGAACTCGACCATGCCCTCGGGGTGACGGGCGAACTGGATCGCGGTGAGACCGAAGAGGACGAACCGCCACTTGGCGGAGATGGGGAAGATGTCCGGCACCCGTTCCTCGGACCGCAGGATCCACGCGAGGAACGAACCCTCGAGGACGAGGGGTCCGAACAGAGCGAATGCCGCGCCGGCCTGGCCGGCGCCCTCGACCGTGCGGGCGCTGAGCGACACGACGAGCACCAGCCAGAACATCGCCGCGAACGGTGTGAAGTTCGTGGCGTAGTTCACGTTCTCCTGATGGATCGAGAGCATCGCTCCACCGAGTCCGGCGATGAAGGCGGACACCGCGAAGGCGATGATCCGCGCCCGGGCCGGTGAGATGCCGATCGACTCGGCGGCCACCTCGCTGCCCCGCAACGCCCGAAGTGAGCGCCCGATCGTCCCCTCCCGAAGTTGGATCACGGCGACCGAGACGATGATGAACACGACGATCGCCAGCGCCAGGAAGGATCGTTCGGACGCACCGAAGTCCAACGGGCCGAGCACGGGACGTGGTACTTCGGTGCCGCTCAACAGGGCGGTGCCACCGCCGCCGACCCAGGAGAACTGCACCATCACCGCGTCGAAGAAGAACGCGAACGCCAGTGTGGCGATGGCGAGCCAGACACCGCCGAGGCGCAGAACCGGCAGCGAGAGCAGGGCGCCGACGAGCGCGGCGACCAGCGCGCCGATGACGGCGGCGAGCAGCACCGACATCTCGTAGCGGTCGGCCATCTGGAAGACGGTGAACCCGCCGATGGCCGCGAACGCACCCTGGCAGAGCGAGATCTGGCCCGCGAGGCCGGTGATCACGGTGATGGAGAGGTAGATCGTCGCCAGGATGACCGCCTGGGTGATCAGGAACAGCCAGCGGATGTCGGCCTGGGTGAACGTGAGCAGGCCGACGAGCGCGAAGAACAGCACGCCGAATGCTCGGGTCTGCAGCGTCAGGAGCGGGTGACGGGTGCTCGAGGCGAGCGCCGGCGGTGGCGGGTCCACGCCGGAGAGAGGGTCGGTCGCATCGATCGAGCGACGGATCGCCGGCCAGAAGACGAGGATTCCGAAGAGGACCAGGAACGGAAGTGCCGGGGTCAGATTGTCGGTGAAGGGCTCGAGCCACGAATAGTCGTCGGCCCAGCGTGGGAGGTACGTGTTGCTGACGGCAATCAGCCATCCGAGCCCGAGGCCGCCGGCGAGGGCGCGGGGGAGACTGACGAGTCGGCCGATCGCGGCTGCGGCCATCGCGACGATGACCAGCGTCAGGAAGTCCGTGTTGACGAGGGTCGGGAGTCGGGGGGCGATCAGCACGCCGGCCATGCCGGCGAACGAGCTGGAGACCGCCCAGGCGAACGCCGAGACGCGGTCCGCCGGGATGCCGGCGAGCTCGGTGAGACGGGGACTCTCGACGACCCCGCGCATCGCAAGTCCGATTGCGGTGAACCGGAAGAGCGCTCCGAGTAGGAGCATCCCGACGAGCGCGACGGCCATCTGGGCGAGCTCGTCGCGACTGAACGGATAGACGCCGATCGGGTCGTAGAACACCGAGGAGCCGTCCGGAACGATCCCCGTGGGCGAGCGTCCGGCCACCGGCTTGTAGCTCGCCAGTAGCTCGAAGAGCGCCGGCAGCGCGACGCTCAACCCGATCGCGATCACGAGCTTCGACACGGCTGACGCCGTTCGCAGGTTGCGGAAGATCAACCGTTCCAGCACCAGGCCGATCGCGGGAGCGAGCACGAAGACCGACAGGATGAGTGCGGGAACGATGCTCCATTCCCAGTCCTGACGGGCCTTGAAGAACATCGCAGCCGAGATGTACGCCTGCGCGCCGAACGCGAGGTTGAACACGCCCGACGTCTTGTAGGTCAGGACGAAGCCCAACCCGATCAGCGCGTAGACGGTGCCGGGCGGGGTTCCCTGCAACAGGGCGCGAACGAAGTCTTCACCGATGAACGCGAGTGTCACGTCAGAGGTCCCAGGGGGTCCGGTCGTTCAGTCAGTCGAAGGTCGTTTCCACCGGCTCCTGCCAGCTGAGATCGTCCTGGGGCCAGCAGAGCCACGGCTGGTCGGTGACCGTCTCGAATGCGCCGCCCTGCATCTGGACGAGCGTCGTGCACTCCTGCGTCGCACCGTTCGTGAGCCGGTCGTCGTTCGTCGGGGCGACGTGCTGTCGACTCCAGTCGAGCGGAAGGGTCAGCCCCCCGTAGGTGTGGGCCGTGAACTCCGTGTTGATGGTGTCGACGAGCGATGCCCGGTCGAACTCCGGGCCGGTCGCGATCAGTCCGTCGACGAACAGCATCGCGTTCATCCAACCGATCATGGTCTGCTCCGCGGTCTGGCCGCCGTGTGCGTCCACCCACTCGTTGTAGAGCTGGATCTGCGGATGATCGGTGAACTCGAACGGCGTGAACTGGGCGGAGACGAAGTCTCCGTCGAAGAGATCGCCGGCCTCGGCCACGAACGCCGCGTCGTAGGTGTTCGGGTGCTGCAGCGTGATCTGATCGCGCACCCCCTGGCGGACCAACTCCTCCGCGATCTTCTTCATGGCGTTCAGGTCGAGGCACGACGCCACGAAGTCCACGCCGAGTTGGATCCACTCGGTGACCTGCGGGGCGATGCCGTTCGGCAGCCCGAAGTCGAGGTCGTCGTAGACCTTGGCGGTGGCGATGCCGAGGTCGTCGGCGTAGAAGTCGATCGCGCTACCGACGGTTCGAGAACAGGTCTGCGACTCCGGCGAGATCTTGTAGCCGAGCGCCACGGCGGTCGTCGCCCCTTTCAGGCTCATCTGATACGGCACCGCCCGCCCGGTGCAGTCGCCGCAGAGCACGCCGAGGTGGGGGAAGAGGTTGAAGCGCTCGTTGTTCTGCGGTGCCTGGATTCCCCAGTTGAACGTGGGCACGCCGGCGTCGTCGAGATCGCCGTATCCCGTCGGGTTGAGCGTTGCGCCGAAGGTCACGAAGGTGTCCTCGTCGGCGATGATCTCGAGCGCTTTGGCCTGGTGCTGGACGAGTTCGTCGTCGAAGACGTCACCGATCACCAGTTGACGGCCGAAGACGCCGCCGAGGGAGTTCTGGTAGTCGAAGTACGCCTGGATGCCGGTCTGGTAGCAGTCGAGGATGCACGTGCCCAGGATGTTGCCCTCCTTGAGGCTCAGGATCGCGACCGCGATCTCCTCGTCGCTCACGCCGGGCACACCCTCGATCGAGACGAAGGTGTCACGGTCGGGTGCCGGCGGCGTGCCGTCGGTTCCGTCCGTGCCGTCGTCGGTGCCATCGGTATCGGTGGTGCCGTCGTCCGCACCGTCGTCGCCACCGTCATCTCCGCCGTCATCGTCGGGCGCCGCCGTGGTGGTCGTCGTGGTGGTGTCGCTCGTCTCGGTGTCGCCGCTGTTGCCGCAGGCGGCGGCGAGCAGGCCGAAGGCGAGTAGGACGGCGATGAAGCCCTGCGTACGTCGATGCATCGTTCCCCCAAGGATGACGGTGACGTCGGATGCGGTGCCACACCTGACGCCGGTGTTAGAAAGCGACGATAGCGCGGGGTGCCAGAAGGCTCCAGACGCCGAACGGGGGTTGCGTGGATCTGGCCATCGGAGCGGAGGGTGACGAGTTCAGAGCGGTCATCCGCGGATGGTTGGCGGACAACCTGCCGGACGACCTTCACGACGACGACACCGACGCCGACGCGCTGTTCGAGCGGCGCCGCGCGTGGAACGCGACCATGTTCGAGTCGGGTTGGGCGGCGATCGACTGGCCGACCGAGTACGGCGGACGCGATGCGTCCGTGCTCGAGCAGCTGATCTACATCGAAGAGATGGCCGGTGCCGGGGCCCCCGGTCCGGTGAACGCCATCGGCGTGGCGAACATCGCTCCGGCGATCATGACCCTCGGCACGGACGAGCAGAAGGAACGCTTCCTCCGTCCGATGCTGCGCGGCGACGAGATCTGGAGTCAGGGAATGTCGGAGCCCGACGCCGGTTCCGACCTCGCGGCGCTCTCGTGTCGCGCGGTGAGTGACGGCGACCGCTTCATCGTCAACGGACAGAAGACGTGGAACTCGCTCGGCCATCGCGCGGACTGGTGTCAGCTCTACGTGCGCACCGACCCGAGCGCCCCGAAGCACGAGGGCATGACCTGCCTGCTCGTCGATATGCGATCGGCCGGCGTGGATGCTCGGCCGATCCGCACGATCGGCGGATCGCTCGACTTCGCCGAGGTGTTCTTCTCGGACGTGGAGGTGCCCGTCGACGCCGTGCTCGGTGAGATCGGCTCGGGTTGGAAGGTGGCCACGCGCACCCTCGGCTTCGAACGCGCCGGTGTCGCGAAGCTTTCGTTGATGCTCCAGGAGAACGTGGATCGGCTGCTGGCCGACTCGGGTGCCGAGCGCCGTCGGGACCCGATCGTCCGCCAGCTCCTCGCGGCCCGCCACACCGATGCGGTGCTGCTTCGGCTGCTGTCGCAGCGGACGATCTCTGCCGCGATGAACGGCCGCATGCCGGGCGCCGAGGCGAGCGTGGTGAAGCTGGCCTGGTCGCAGATGGAACAGCGCGTCGCCGAGACGGCCATGGACGTGCTCGGGCTCGACGCGCTGTCGGGTGGCTGGGGCGAGCGCCTTGCCGGGAGCCGCTCGTTGACCATCGCCGGTGGCACCACCGAGGTGAACAAGAACATCGTGGGGGAGCGGGTGCTCGGGCTTCCCCGGGAGCCCAAGGTGTGATTCCGCGCCACCCCGACGACATCTCGGCCGTCTGGTTGACCGAGGCGCTCCAGGCGACGGTCCCGAGCGTCACGGTCCACGAGGTGACGGTCGAGCGGGTCGTGGACGCGACGAACGTCAACGCCACGATCGCGGTCCGTCACGATGCCGGGGACCGACTCCCTGCACGCCTGTTCGTCAAGCTGCCGCCCCTCGACCCGCAGCGGCGGGAACGCTTGGACTGGGCGTCGATGGGTCGCCGGGAGGTGCGCTTCTACCGGGATCTGCAGGCGGACCTCGGCCTGCGGGCTCCCGCCGCGTTCGTCGCCGAGGTGGACGAGATGTCCGGCGAGTTCGTGCTCGTGCTCGAGCTCCTGGGGCAGGCCGACACCCGACTCCCGGATCTCGTCGGTGGGCTCGATCCGGCGCTGCTCGCTGGTGCGGTGCGGGACCTCGCGGAGCTCCATGTGCGCTTCGAGGAACCGCTCGCCCGAGCCCGATCTGCGCCCTGGCTGGTCCCGTCCGGCCGGACGAGCGACTACGGCGCGCGCCTCCTTCGTGAGGGCATCGACCGCGGTGCGTCGCTCGGCGCCGCGTTCGTCGCCGTCGC
>BQJV01000247.1 GCA_021604885.1 Acidimicrobiales bacterium | reverse complement strand
GCCGCCATCTGCCCACGCGTCACCGGATCATCCGGGCAGTACCGGGTGGGGGCGCAACCCCGCGTGATGCCCTCGGCCGCGATCGCCTCGATCGCAGACTCGTGGATGTTGCCGTTGTCGTCGACGAACGTCCCCCCGGGCTGCTCGGGAGTGGCGGCCGACGACTGGAGCGGCGACAGCACGGCGACGACCAGGGCCGCGGCGGCGACAGCACGAGGGAAGGAGGGATGCATGACTTCCTGGACATCGACGGACATGGAGAGTCACTTGACTCCGCCCCGCCGCTGCGGTGGGCGGCGAACGGCGAACGCCCCGCCGGTTTCCCGGACGGGGCGTTCGTTCAGCGTTCTGAGAAAGTACTGGGGTCTGACCCCAGAAAGTACGTCAGACGAACTCGATGCGGGCCATGGGGGCGTTGTCGCCGGACCGGGGGTCGAGCTTGATGATGCGCAGGTAGCCGCCGGGGCGATCCTCGTAGCGGGGACCGATCTCGTCGAACAACTTGCTGGCCATCTCGCGGTCGCGAAGGAACTTCACGACCTCGCGGTGGTTGTGAACGCCACCCTTCTTGGCCTTGGTGATCATCTTCTCGGCGATGGGCCGGACCGCCTTGGCCTTGGCCTCGGTGGTGGTGATGCCTTCGGCGGCGATCAGCGAGGCGACCAGGTTGGCCATCATGGCCTTCTGGTGCGCGGAGCTGCCGCCGAAGCGCTTGCTCTTGCGGGGACGTGCGGGCATCTGGGTCTCGCCTTAATCGCGGTTGCGCAGGGTCAGGCCCCGCTCGTCGAGCTTGGCGATGACCTCGTCGAGGCTCTTCTGACCGAAGTTCGTGATGGCCAGCAGATCGTCTTCGCTCTTGAGCAGCAGCTCGCCCACGGTGTTGACCTGGGCGCGCTTGAGGCAGTTACGGGGACGCTCGGAGAGTTCGAGGTCCTCGATGGGGAGGTCCATGTCGGGGCCGCCGGTGGCGACCTGGACGGCTTCACCGAGCTCGAGCCCCTGGGGCTCGTCGCTCATCTCCTCGACCAGCTGGACGAGGGCCCGCAGGGTGCCGCCGGCCGAGGCCAGTGCGTCGCGCGGGGTGATGGAACCGTCGGTCTCGATCTCCATGACGAGGCGATCGAAGTCGGTCGACTGCTCGACACGGGTCGCCTCGACCTCGAAGGCCACACGGCGAACCGGCGAGTAGATCGAATCGACCGGGATCACACCGATGGTGGTCGAGGTGTTGTTCTTGTCGGCGGACACGTAGCCACGCCCGGTCTGCACCGTGATGTCGATGGCGAGACGGCCCTTGCCGTTGACGTTGGCCAGAGCCAGATCGCCGTTGAGCACCTCGACGTCGGGATGGGGCTGGATGTCGGCGGCGGTGACTTCCGCGGGACCGCGGGAGTCGAGGCGCAGCGTGACGGGCTCCTCGCTGTGGACCGTCAGCACGAGGTCCTTCAGGTTGAGGATGATGTCGGTGACGTCCTCGGCGACACCGGTGATGGTGTCGAACTCGTGGAGGGCGTCGTCGAATCGCACCTGCGTGACTGCGGCGCCGGGGATCGACGAGAGCAGGGTGCGGCGAATCGAGTTGCCGATCGTGTGGCCGAAGCCGGGCTCGAGTGGGCCGATGGCAAACCGCTGAAGGTTGCCTTCGGCCTCGTCGATGGCTTCGACGGTGGGACGCTGGATGACGAGCATCGTGTACCTCGGCTACTTCGAGTACAGCTCGACGATGAGCTGTTCGCGGACGGGAATGTCGATCTGCTCACGAATCGGGAGCTCACGGACGGTCACTTGGAAGTTCTCGCCGACCTCGAGCCACGCCGGAGGCGTGCGATCGAGAACGTCCGAGTTCCACTGGACCACGGTGAAGTCGCGAGCCTTGGTGCGCAGCTCGATGACGTCACCCTTGCGCACGCGATAGCTCGGGATGGTGACCCGGCGACCGTTCACATTGACGTGCCCATGGTTGACGAACTGGCGCGACTGCGGGCGGGTGGCACCCCAGCCGGCGCGATAGATCACGTTGTCGAGCCGGAGCTCGAGATAGCGCAGCATGTTCTCGCCGGTCACGCCCTGACGACGCGAGGCCTCGGCGAAGAGGTTGCGGAACTGGCGCTCGGTGAGGCCGTAGGTGAAGCGGGCCTTCTGCTTCTCCTGGAGCTGCATCAGGTATTCGCTGACGGAGCCACGACGGCGCGAACGACCGTGTTCACCCGGCGGGTACGGGCGCTTGTCGAGAGCGATGGTCTCGCCCTTCGTGCCCCAGATGTTGGTGCCGAGGCGACGCGAAACGCGGGCCTTCGGTCCGGTGTAACGAGACATTGCTAGACCCTCCGCCGCTTGACGGGACGGCAACCGTTGTGCGGAATCGGGGTGACATCCTTGATGCCGGTGACCTCGATGCCTGCATTCTGAAGAGAACGAATGGCGGTCTCACGGCCGGAGCCGGGACCCTTGACCTGGACGTCGACCTTGCGGACGCCGTGTTCCATCGCGCGGCGGGCGGCCTGTTCGGCGGCCATCTGCGCGGCGTAGGGGGTGGACTTGCGCGAGCCCTTGAAGCCCACGTTGCCGGCGGACGCCCAGGCGATGATGTCGCCCTGCTGATCCGAGATGGCGATGATCGTGTTGTTGAACGACGACTTGATGTGGGCGATGCCGTGGGTGACGTTCTTGCGCTCGCGCTTGCGGGGCCGACGGCCTCCGGCTGCTGGGGTAGCCATTACTTCATGACCTTCTTCTTGCCGGCAACGGTCTTCTTGGGACCCTTGCGGGTGCGAGCGTTGGTGTGGGTGCGCTGACCACGGACGGGCAGACCACGACGGTGGCGCAGACCCTGGTAGCAGCCGATCTCCATCTTCCGCTTGATGTCCTGGCTGACCTCACGGCGGAGATCGCCCTCGACCTGGAGGTCGGCGTCGATGAAGCCGCGGATCTTCGCGATTTCGTCGTCGGTCAGATCACGGACCCGCGTGGTGGGGTCGATGCCGGTCGCCTCGCAGATGTTCACTGCGGTGGTGCGGCCGATGCCGTAGATGTAGGTGAGCGAGATCCCGACCTGCTTTTCGCGGGGGATGTCGACGCCGCTGATGCGTGCCATTTCAGCCTTGCCTCTGCTTGTGACGCGGGTTTTCGCAGATGACCATGACTCGGCCGTGGCGACGAATCACCTTGCACTTGTCACAGATCTTCTTGACGGAGGGACGAACTTTCATGAATGCGAGCTACTTGTATCGATAGGTGATCCGACCTCGTTGGAGGTCGTACGGAGTGAGTTCTACCTGGACCTTGTCGCCAGGGAGGATGCGGATGTAGTGCATGCGCATTTTGCCGCTGATGTGCGCGAGCACGTCATGGCCGTTCTCCAACTCCACGCGGAACATGGCATTGGGGAGCGACTCGGTGACCGTCCCTTCCAGGACGATCGCATCTTCCTTGGGCTTTGCGATGGCGAAAACCTCCACACAGGCGCACGAGCGGTTACTCGCACGCAGAAACAGGCCCGGCAAGCCAGGCCAGCGCTCTACGCTATCGGGCGCGCGGGAGGCGTCCAACCCCCGGTTTGTTCAGCTTTCCGGGGCGTTCGCGGCGATCCGGGCGGCCGACCCGCGCAACTCCTCGCCGAAGAGTTTCTCGATCCAGTCGACGATCTCGGAGCGATTGCCCTCGACGACACGGCGCGAAAGGTAGGTGAGCTCGCCGGTGTCGAGATGGTTCTGCCCGTAGACGAGCTTGTGCGACGGCGAGAGCATCGCATCCAACGTCCGACGGTCCTCGTCGCTGTGGTACTCCAGGTACACGACCTTCGTGGTGGCACTGACCAGATCGAGAATCTGACCGAAGATCTCGACCTCGCACCCCTCGGTGTCGACCTTCAGGATGTCGATGCGGTCGAGTCCCGACGCGGCGACCCATGCGCCGGCGTCCTTCACCTCGATGGTCTCGGACTCACCGGTCTGTTCGCGGCCCTGGACCACCGACGCCGTCGCCGGGTCCTCCACGCCGCCGAACAGCTGCACCGTCGCATCGTGATCGTGCAGGCCGAAGTTGAAGGCGGTCACGTTGGGGAGACGCTCGACATTTCGCTCGAGGATCGCGAACGTCGCCGCGGCGGGCTCGAATGCGTAGAGCTTTGCATCGGGGAAATGATCGGCGAAGTAGGTGCTGGCAGCGCCGCAGTTCGCACCGACATCGAGAATGACCTGGACATCGGAGACGAACGGGGGAATGGGGTAGGTCTGGCCGTCGAGAATGACCTGGGCCAGCCAGCGAGAAAACCAGCCTTCGAACGTGACGAAGTCGATCGTGCGACCTCGAAGGTGCAGGGGGTGGGTGGCGGAGTTCATCGGCGTCGGCTTCCGTCAGCCGCGGCCGGCGGCGGCATGCGCCGCGCCACGGGATGAGCGTACGATTAGTACATGGTGAGTTCGGACGGAGCAAGTGCCTTCATCGAAATCGCGCGACGTCACGAACGTCAGCGAGCAGAGCAGTTGTCCGACTCAGCGGAGCATCGACTGATCCGTCGGTTGATCCTCAACGACCGTGTCTGGGCGAGCATCGAGCGCCTCGAGAACCTGGCCCGACTCGCCCGCGACTGCGAGGTGGACGGGGCGTTCGTGGAGTGCGGAGTGGCCATGGGAGGCTGCCTCTCGATCATGGCGGGCATGGCGCCGGACCGCACGGTCTGGGGCTTCGATTCGTTCGCCCCGATGCCCGAGCTCACCTCGGCCGACAACGGCGACGGCGAGGCCTTCGTCGGGCTCAACTGCTCCGGAACCGAGGGCGCCGGCGCCGTCGCGACCACCTTCGCCGCGGCGCAGGTGGACATGACCAATGTGCGCGTCGTCGAGGGCTGGTTCGACGAGACGCTGGCAGCCGCGAAGGCCGAGATCGGCGACATCGCGATCCTGCGTATCGACTGTGACTGGTACGACGCCACCAAGCTCGTCCTCGACGTCTGTCACGACGCCGTCGTGCCCGGCGGCACCGTGATCATCGATGACTACGGCTCGTTCGCCGGCTGCCGCAAGGCGGTCGACGAGTTCCGCAACGTGCACCAATGCGGCGAGCTTCACAACAGCGACAGCGCCGAGGCGTACTGGCACGTCTGAGGCCGCGTGCGCCCGCGGTCTCCGGTAGCGTCACGCCACGACAGGTCCACCAGGTGCGGGAGGGCGATCTTGGATCTCGGACTCACGGGGAAGCGCGCACTCGTGACCGGTTCGACGCGTGGCGTCGGCCGGGCGATCGCCGAACAGCTGCTCGGCGAAGGCGCCTCGGTGGCGATCTGCTCGCGCGACCCCGACAACGTCGCCCGCGCGGTGGCGGAGTTGGGCCGAGGCGGGACGGTCGTGGGGTCCGCGGTCGACGTCGGCGACATCGATGCCCTCACGGCCTGGGTGGACGACTCGGCGACACACCTCGGCGGCATCGACATCTACGTCCACGCCACGACCGCGACCCTGCGCGGCGACGACTCGGACTGGACCGCCAACGTCGACATCGACCTGCTCGCACTGGTCCACGGCGTCACCGCAGCCGCCGAACGA
>BQJV01000246.1 GCA_021604885.1 Acidimicrobiales bacterium | reverse complement strand
CGGGCGGCGGACGCGGAGAGATGATCGGGGGCGCGATGGCCGCCCGCCCCCGACCACCCCTCGACGAGGTCATCCATCGCACCCACTGGTGACCGCCCACCTCACCGTTCACCCCACCCCACCGTTCACCCCACCTGACCGCTCACCCCACCTCACCCCACCCCACTCTCGTTCTGGTGGGAACTGATCTGGGCAAACCCGATCAGGTCCCACCAGAACGATGGGTTGGGGGGGGTTGATGGGTTGGTGGGTGAGTGGGTTGGTCGGATGGCGCGTGGTCCCGTTACGCTCGGCAACGTTCCGACTTGTCCGATCCGGAGGACCGATGGCCGCCAAAAAGGCAGCGAAGAAACCAGCAAAGAAGCGTGCGGCGAAGCGAGCCAAGAAGCAGGTTCCGCTGGTCGACTACCTCCGCCTCGGCGAGCGGCCGCATCTCTCGGCCAACGAGTGCAAGAACTGCGGGGCTCGCTTCTTCGATCGTCGCAACGCCTGTGCCAATTGCGGCAAGCAGGAGTTCAAGAAGGCCCGGGTGCGCAACGGCGCCAAGCTGAAGGCCTTCACCATCGTCCATCGTGCGGCCCCCGGCATTCCGGCGCCCTACGTGTCGGCGATCGTCGAGACCGACGATGGCACCACGGTTCGTTCCAACGTGGTGAACTGTGATCCCACGCCCGAGACCGTCAACCTCGGCATGAAGTTGAAGCTGACCACCTATCCGATCGGCAAGGACGACGAGGGCACCGAGGCCGTCGCGTTCGGCTACGAACCCGTCTGAACGCACGAAAGGCACCGTGAACATGGCTACGAAGAGCGCAAAGAAGGCCCCCGCAAAGAAGAAGCCGGCGGCGAAGAAGAAGACCGCCGCGGCGAAGATCGAGGACGACAGCGTCTGGCTGATCGGCACCGACATGACCGCGTTCGGCCGCTATCCCGACAAGGACCTCGTCGACCTCGGCGCGGAGGTGGCGATGAACGCCATGGCCGACGGCGGCGTCACGATCCAGGACATGGACGTGATCGGGGCAGGCACCCTCTTCCAGGCGAGCACCGGCTACGGCCAGCGTCTCCAGAAGCAGATCGGCCAGACCGGCGTCCCGGTGTTCAACGTGGCCAACGCGTGTGCCACGGGCGCCACGGCGCTGCGCACGGTCTACCTCTCGATCAAGGCCGGCGAGGCGGACATGGGCCTCGCGGTCGGTGCCGAGCAGATGGGCAAGATGGGCCTCCTCGGCGGCGCCGGCTCCAAGAAGGAGAAGCACGTCTACGAACCCGACGGTCGCTATGGCGCGGTCACCGGGGTCGACGGCTACATCGGCACCGAGGGCATGCCCGGCGTGTTCGCGCAGGCCGGCATGGAGTACGCCAACGACTACGACGGCGTCGGCTTCGAGCAGTTCGCCAAGGTGGCCTACAAGAACCACCTGCACTCCACGCTCAACCCGCTTGCGCAGTACCGCAAGGAGTTCTCCATGGAGGAGATCATGGGTGCGCCCACGATGAGCTATCCCAACACGCTCCTCATGTGCTGCCCCACGGGCGACGGCGCTGCGGCTGCGGTGCTCGTCTCCGGTGAGCGGCTCAAGAGCATGCCGAAGAAGGTCCAGAAGCGAGCCGTCAAGATCTCGGCGTCCGTCCTCACCTCGGATCCGTACACCGAGTCGGCCCAGGTGCAGCCCGACGTGAACACCCTCACGCAGAACGCGGCGGCGCAGGCCTACGAGACGGCGGGCGTCGACCCGAAGGATCTCGACCTCGTCGAGCTCCACGACTGCTTCGCCACGGCCGAGCTCATCCACTACGACAACCTCGGTCTCTGTGAGAAGGGCGGTGCGGGCGACTTCATCGACTCGGGCGCGCCGTTCCGCGACGGCACCACACCGGTCAACGTCTCCGGCGGCCTGATCTCGAAGGGTCACCCGATCGGCGCGACCGGCGTCGCCAACGTCTTCGAGGTGGCAACCCACCTGCGGGGCGAGGCCGGCGATCGTCAGATCAAGGGCGCCAAGGTCGGTCTGGCCCATGTCATCGGACTCGGATCGGCGTGCGGCGTGCACGTCATGGAGAAGTCCGGCCTCTGAGCGAACCGCACCGACCTCGGTGAACGATGCACGACGGGCACGGCCCGGGTCCGACGGGGCCTGGGACCGTGCCCGCCGCGCGTACCGGGCCGTGCTCGCCGACGCCGACCCGGCGGCCGACCTGCTCGCCGCGGGTGCGCTCGACCTGCGCCCGGGCCATACCGCGCAGGAGTGGGACCCGGCGCGCCTCGTGGTGTGTTCGGGTTCCGACGACCTCCGGGAACTGCGCGCGATCGTGGCGGACGCCACCGGCATCGGCACCTGGCCGTCATCACCTGCCGCCGACGCCACAGAAGGCGACGAGATCCGGGCCCGTGTCGACATCGAGCGGTCGTCGTCGCTGCTCGGCCTGCTCATCGCCATGGACGGACTGATCGAGCGGCGTAGCCCCTGGGGGCGGTGGCGTTCGATGGTGGACACGATGGCCGCGCGGGTCACCGCGCTCGACTCGGTCGAGATCCACCTTCGCGTCGTCGAACCGACCGACTGATCGAGCCGACCGATCGTGGCCACCGGCCCGGGTCCGACATCGCGGCGCGCCCCGGCTACGGTGCCGACCCGACAACCGTCACAACCATCGATTCACGGAGGAACCGATGCACTATCCAGGAGGACGAGCATGAACACGACCCGACGGCACGCCAGTTGGCGGGCACTGATCGCAACAGCGGCTCTGCTGGCCGTGATCGCCACCGCGTGCGGCGACGACGGCGACGAACCCACCTCCTCGGACGGCACCGGATCCGCCGCCGAGTTCGAGGGCACGCTACGGATCGGGGCGATCCCCGATCAGGATCCCGAGCGCCTCCAGCGCACCTATGGCGGCGTGGCCGAGCACCTCGCCGAGTACCTGCCGGGCGCCACCGTCGAGTACGTCCCGGTCACCGACTACGAGGGTGCAGTCACCGGCTTCCGGGTCGGCGATCTCGACGCCGTGTGGTTCGGCGGCCTCACCGGCGTGCAGGCGCGCCTCGAAGTCGAGGGCGCGCAGGCGCTCGTCCAGCGCGACATCGACGAGGCGTTCACGTCGGTCTTCATCGCCGCGGCCGCCACCGGGCTCGACACGATGTCAGACGTGTCGGACCTCGCCGCGCTCGAGGGTCACTCGTTCACCTTCGGATCCGAGTCGTCCACGTCGGGCCGGCTGATGCCGCAGTCGTTCCTCACCGAGGCAGGACTCGACATCGACTCGAGCTTCGCGGGTCTTCCCGGCTTCTCGGGATCGCACGACGCCACTATCGAGGTGGTGAGCGCCGGGACCTACGAGGTCGGGGCGCTCAACTCCCAGGTGTGGGACGACCGCGTCGCCGAGGGGGTCGTCGATGAGACCGCCGTCGTCGAGATCTTCCGGACCCCGCCGTACTACGACTATCACTGGGTGGTCCGCCCCGATCTCGACGAGCGCCTCGGCGACGGAGCGACCGATGCGTTCGTCGACGCGATGCTCGCCCTCGATGCGTCGGACGAAGCTGACGCCGAGATCCTCGACCTGTTCGGTGCCGAGTCGTTCATCCGAACGGAGAACGACAACTACGCCGCGATCGAGGCGGTGGCTCGTGCCGTCGGCCTCATCCGCTGACCGGCGGGTTCCGCACAGCGACGAAAGGGTTGCGACACTCGACGCGATGACCGTGCGCCACGGCACGGTCACCGCGCTCGACGGTGTCGACCTGACGATCCGGGCCGGCGAGCGGGTGGCGCTCGTCGGCCAGAGCGGCGCGGGCAAGTCCACGCTCCTGTCGCTGCTGGCGGGCCTTGTCGCGCCGTCCGCCGGCCGGGTGCGGGTCTTCGAACACGCCCTGGCGACCCGTCATCGTCGGCTTCGGCGAGCCGATCGGGCCCGGATCGGGATCGTCAGCCAGGACCTCCACCTGCCGGGGGCGTTGCGGGTGATCCACAACATCAACGCCGGGCGTCTCGGGCAGCGATCCACGCTCGGTGCGTTGTGGTCACTCGTGCGGCCGGACGGGCTCGAGGAGGCTCGGGCCGCCCTCGCGGACGTGGGCATGGGCGACGTGACCCGTGCGCGCACGGCGACGTTGTCGGGTGGCGAGCAACAGCGGGTTGCCGTCGCGCGCGTGATCCGTCAGGAACCCGACCTCGTGCTCGCCGACGAGCCGGTGTCGTCGGTCGACCCGCGGCTGAGTGATGACGTCGCGTCCGTCCTGTGCGCACCGGAGGCGCCGTGGACGACGGTGATCAGTCTCCATGACCCCGACCTGGCCCGACGCCACGCGACGCGTCTGGTGGGGCTGCGGGCAGGCCGAGTCGTGTTCGACCGGTCGCCGGACGACGTCGCCGACGATGATCTGCGCGCCCTGTACGAGCGTGACGCCCCGCCCCCTGTCGTGTCGTGAACCCGACGCTGCGCCATGCAGGATCGACCCGGCGTCGGCTGACGATCGGCCTGGTCGCCGCGCTGGCGTGGGCCGTGCACCGGGCAGGTCTCGGCGATGAGGTCGTCAACCCGGGCGGATGGTCGAGCTTCCGTCGGTTCTGGACGGCCATTGCCGACCCGGAGATGGCGTTCGAGTTCCTCGAGCTCACGGTCGACGCGGCCGCGGTCACGCTCGCGTACGCCGTGCTCGGCACCGCCCTCGCCCTCGTCATCGGTCTGCTCGGTGGCCTGGTGCTGTCCGAACTCGTGTGGGAGGGCCGCCCCGGTCGTCTCGTGGCGCGGGTGTTGTTCGCCGTTCCCCGGGCGGTCCACGAGGTGCTGTGGGCGTTGCTGCTCGTGCAGGTGCTCGGGTTCGACCCGATGGTCGCCGTGCTCGCGATCGGCGTCCCGTTCGGGGCGGTGACCGCGAAGGTCTTCGCCGAGACGATCGACGATGCCGATGCCGGCCCGTATAGGGTCCTCCGGGCCTCCGGCGCCGGCCGCCTCGGCGCGCTGGCGTTCGGCGTGCTGCCGATCGTGCGTGCCGATCTGATCTCCTACGCCTTCTACCGACTCGAGTGTGCGATCCGGTCGGCGGCGGTGCTCGGGGTCATCGGCGCGGCGGGTCTCGGGTTCCAGCTCGACCTGAGTTTCCAGTCGCTTCGGTATCGCGAGATCTGGACTCTGATCGCCGCGTTGATGGCGTTGTCGGGGCTCGCCGACGGCTGGTCGGCCCGGGTGCGTCACGCCACCGATCGCCGCGTGGGTCGCTGGTCGCTCGCGGGCCTGGTCGTGCTCCTGCCGCTCTCGTGGCGGTGGGCCGGGGTCGACGTGACCTCGCTGTGGTCGGATCGGACCCGCCGCCTTGCCGGCGAGTTCGCCGGTGACCTGTTTCCGGCTCGGTTGGGCCCCGGCGGGTTCGCGGAGCTCTGGGAGGCCTCCGTCGACACGCTCGCCATGTCGATCCTGGCGTCCGTGATCGCGCTCGGTGGTGCCCTGGTGGCGGCCACCCTTGCGCGCCGCCCGACCCGTCCACTGGATCCACCGGGGTCGGCCGGCGTCGCGGCGCGTCTCGTCGGGCGCGCCGTCCT
>BQJV01000245.1 GCA_021604885.1 Acidimicrobiales bacterium | reverse complement strand
ATGACCCTCCTGTGGCCCTCCGCCCTGCTCGCACTGCTCGCGATCCCGGCGGCGATCGCGCTGTCGATCGCCCGCTCGCGCCAGGCCGCGCGGCGCGAGGACCTCGCCGCGTTGCGCGCCGGTGACCGGCCCGGCCGACGCGCCCGCCGGATCGTGTTCGGGCTCTACCTCCTCGCCACGGCCGTCATGATCGCGGCGCTCAGTCGCCCCGAGATGGAGTTCGGCACGCCGAGATTCGAGGGGACGATCATCCTCGCGATCGACACGTCGGCCTCCATGCTCGCCGACGACGTCGACCCGACCCGGCTCGGTCAGGCCCAACAGGCCGCCCGCGACTTCGTCGACTCCCAGCCGGACTCGATCATGGTCGGCCTCGTCACGTTCTCGAACAATGGCGCCGTCGTGGAGCCGCCGGGCGCGGACCGCGACCGCATCATCGCGGCGATCGACCGGCTGGAACCGGGTGGACCCACCTCGCTCGCGCAGGGGCTCTTCGCCGCGCTCGACGAAATCGTCGAAGAACCCCTCATCCCGGCCGACGCCGACACGGACACACCCATCGACACGTCGGCGCTCGGCTTTCACGGCTCGTCGATCGTGCTCGTCCTGTCGGACGGCGAGGACACGTCGGACACGGGCGTGACGACGATGGCGGAGGTGGCATCGGCGCTCGGTGTCGAGGTGTTCACCGTCGGGTTCGGCACCCCGACCGGTGCCGTGGTCGAAGTCGAGGGTTTCCAGCTCGCCACGGCGTTGAACGAGGCGAGCCTGATCGAGGTCGCCGACACGACCGGCGGCGAGTACCGCCACGCGGCGACCGACATCGACATCAGCGATCTCTACGATCGCGTCGACCGCCAATTCACGACCGAGGGTGAACGAACCGAGGTCACCGCGGTCGTGGCGCTCGCCGGCGCCCTACTCCTCATCATCGCCGCGCTGACATCCATGCGGCTCTTCGGACGGGTGCCGTAGTCGTGCATCTCGTCTGGCCCCTCGCGCTCTCGCTTCTCGTCGTGCCCGTCGCCCTCGTCGCGTACTACCTCTGGATGCGGACGCGTCGCCGTAAGCACGCCGTGACCTACGCGAACCTCCCCCTGGTCAAGCTCGCCGCCGCGCAACAACGGGCGTATCGACGGCACATTCCGTTCGCCCTGATCGCGATCGCGCTCGTGTTCAGCATCCTCGCGGCGGCACGGCCCCACACCGAGCGCACCGTCGAACTGAACCGCACCACGATCGTGCTGGCCCTCGACACGTCCTCCTCCATGTGCGCGATCGACGTCGAACCGAACCGCTTCCGCGCGGCGCAGGACGCCGTGACGGCGTTCATCGACGCCACGCCGGAGGGCACCAGGGTCGGCATCGTCACGTTCAGCAGCTCCGCCCGCCTCCTCGTCGCGCCCACGGACGATCGGGAGCGGCTGACCGGCGCCGTCAGCTCGCTGCGCACGTCACGCGGCACGGCGATCGGCTCCGCCATCCTCGAGTCCATCGATGCGATCGCCGAGATCAACCCCGACATCGTGCCGACCGGCGTTCCTGTCGAAAACCCACCGGTCGAGGGCGAGCACGCGCCCGACATCGTCGTGGTCATGACCGACGGGGCGAACTCCGCCGGCGTCGACCCCCTCATCGGGGCCGACGAGGCTGCCGCGCGAGGCGTGCGCGTCTTCACGATCGGCTTCGGCACCGACGACCCGATCGCGCTCTCGTGCTCGTCCGACCAACTCGGGCCCGAGGCCTTCGGCGGCTTCATCGAGCTGAACGAGGGGAACGACTTCCTCGGCTTCCGCCAGTTCCTGCTGATCGATCAGCCGAACCTGGAGGCGGTGGCCGACACCACGGGCGGCGAGTTCTTCCGCGCCACCGACGCCGACGAGCTGCGCGACACGTTCCTCGGTCTCCCCGGCCAGGTGGAGCTGCAGACCGAGGAGATCGAGCGGACCGCGTGGCCGCTGCTCGCCGCGGTGGTGGCCGTCATCCTCGCCCTCGGTCTCTCACTGCGCTGGAACCGCTGGGTCTGACGCCGGTCGACAACCGGCCGATCAGCGCAGGAACTCGGCGAGCTCGACGACGCGGCCTTCGTCGATCGAGCGATGCGCCGCCGCGCCGATGGCGACCGAGAGGAGGCCGTCCTCCAACGTGACCTCCGGAGCCGTCCCCTGGAGAATCGCGTCGCGGAACCGGAGATGCTCCAGGTACGACGAGCCGTCGTGGTGACCCTCGTAGGCGACACGGTCGTCGTGCACCTCGTGGGTCTCGACGCTCCCCATCCAGTGCTCGCCCCGACGACCGATCCTCACCAGCGGGTGGGGCACGTAGGTCTCCACCTTGCCCTACTCACCGGCGACACTCAGCTGTTCCTGATCATGGGTCGCTTCGGCGAACATGCAGAGATCGAGCATCCCTCGTCCGCCGTCGTCGAACTCGACGATGACGAACGCGTTGTCGAGGATGTCGGGCACCTCACCGTTGTAGGACTCGTCGAGATGGTTGACGTCCTGCGCGCCGCTGGCCATGACGCGCACGGGCGCGCCCGGCATGATCCGGCACATGAGGTCGAAGAAGTGGCAGGTCTTCTCGACGAGGGTCCCGCCTGTGTTGCGGGTGAAGCGGTTCCAGTCGCCCACCTTCTGCAGGAACGGGAAGCGGTGCTCCCGGATCGCCACCATGCGGGGAACACCGACAGCCCCACTGTCGACCTCGTCGATCACGCGGGCGATCTGGGGGATGTAGCGGTACTCGAGTCCGACCCACGTGAGCGCGTCGCGGCCCTCCGCGAGTTCGATCACCGTGTAGCAGTCCTCGACGGTCGTGCAGAGGGGTTTCTCCACGAGGATGTGCAGATCCGTGGCGAGGAGATCGGTGAGCACCTCGAGGTGCGTCATGTTGGGCGACGCGAGCACCACCGCATCACAGACGTCGTCCTGGATCAGCTGTGTGTGGTCCGCGTAGACCGTCGCACCGGGGACGAGCGCGGCCGCAGATTCGCGGCTGGCGGCGTCCGGATCGGCGAGCGCCGAGATCTCCGCACCGTCGACGTGGAGCAGGTTGTTGACGTGCTCCAGACCCATCATGCCGGTGCCGATGATTCCGTACCGCAAGGTGGTCATGACATCTCCCGATCGACCGAGGAAAGCGCTTCCGAAGTCGGGATAGCTTACGGGCGATGACGGACTCGCTGATCAACCCCCGCCCCCGATCCCTCGGCCCCTTCGAGATCGGTCCGCTCGCGTTCGGCTGCTGGCGTCTCACCACCGATTCGGTGGACGACGCGCGCGCGCTCGTCGAGACGGCGCTGGACCTCGGCATGAACCTCGTCGACAACGCCGACGTCTACGGCTTCGACTGGGGCGGCTCCGGTTTCGGGGCGAACGAGGAGCTCCTCGGCCGGGTTCTGGCCTCGGCCCCCGGGCTGCGAGAGCGGATGGTCCTCAGCACCAAGGGCGGGATCCTTCCACCGGTCCCCTACGACTCGAGTGCTGCGTATCTCGAAGCGGCGTGCGACGCGAGTCTCGCCCGACTCCAGACCGACGTGATCGACGTGTACCAGATCCATCGACCGGACATGCTCACGCATCCGGCGGAAGTGGCCGCCACGCTGGCGAGTCTCCGCGAAAAGGGCAAGATCCGAGAGGTCGGCATCTCCAACCACACGCCGGCACAGCATGAGGCGCTCGCGGCCCACCTGCCGTTCCCGCTGGTCTCCACGCAGCCGGAGTACTCCCCAGCGGTTCTCGATCCGCTGCGCGACGGCACGTTCGACCTGTGCATGCGCGACGGCGTGGTGCCGCTCGCGTGGAGTCCGCTCGGCGGCGGCCGCCTGCTCTCGGGCGACGGCGTTCGGCCCGAACTGATCGCGACGCTCGCCGAGCTCGCAGAACGCGAACGCGTCGACCGGGCCGCGATCTGCATCGCGTTCGTGCTCGCCCACCCCTCCGCTCCGGTCGCGATCCTGGGCACGCAGACGCCGGCTCGGCTCGAGGCGGCGACCGCCGCACTCGGCGTCACCCTCACTCGCGAGGACGTCTACCGGGTGATCCAGGACAGCGAAGGAGTTCCCCTGCCATGACCGACAGCACCAACCCGATCGAGATCAGCTGGTTCGGCGCGCTGTGCGACGACGACTACGAGTTCCTCGGTGTGCCCCAGCCCGAGCTGGCCAGCTCGTGGGAACATTGTCGCGACATCGTCCAGACGGCGGACCGCAACGGGTTCGACAACATCCTGCTCCCGTCGGGCTACCAACTCGGGATCGACTCGACCGCGTTCGCCGCGGCAATCGCGACCCACACCGAACAGATCCATCTCCTGCTCGCCGTGCGAATCGGCGAGATGTGGCTGCCCCAACTCGCGCGCCAGTTGGCCACGATCGATCAGATGGCCGGTGGGCGGCTGACGATCAACATCATCAGCTCCGACATGCCCGGCCAGGCACTCGACTCCGAGCCCCGCTACCGCCGCACGGTCGAGCACATGCACGGGCTTCGAGCGCTGCTCGACGGCAGCCGTCTCGAGCAACACGGCGACTTCGTCGACTTCGATCTCGATCCACCCCGCATCGCGACCGTCAACCCGGGCTGCCCGCCGATGTACTTCGGCGGGTTCTCCGAGGCCGCGAAGGAGTGCGCCGCCGAGGCAGCCGACGTCTTCCTGACCTGGCCCGACACGGTCGCGTCGGTGGCGGAGACGATCGAGGACATGCGGGGACGGGCCGCCCGGTTCGACCGCGACCTGCGCTACGGCCTGCGGGCCCACATGATCGTGCGCGAGACCGAAGCCGAGGCGAAGGCGGCCGCGGACCGACTCATCTCGCAGCTCGACGCCGACACGGGCGAGGCGATCCGCCAGAAGTCTCTCGACACGGCTTCCGTCGGCGTGTCCCGTCAGTCCGCCCTGCGCGACGAGGCCGACGACGACGGCTACGCCGAGGCGAATCTCTGGACCGGTGTGGGCCGCGCCCGCAGCGGGGCCGGTGCGGCGATCGTCGGTGACCCGGATCAGGTCGTCGCCAAGCTCCGGGCCTACCAGGACGTCGGCGTCGACGCCTTCATCCTCTCCGGCTACACCCACATCGCCGAGTGCGACCTCGTCGCCGAACACGTCCTCCCCGCCATCGACCACGCCCCCCTCCGCCCCCGCTGGTAGTTGAGACGCGGGGTCAGAGTCCCGTCCCACCTTGCGGCCGGGAGGTGGGACGGGACTCTGACCCCGGGCGTCTCAACATGTTGGGCGATGTGGCCTAGAGGCGTTCGATGAGGGTGCCGGTGCCGAGGCCGCCGCCGCAGCACATGGAGATGAGGCCCCAGCGTCCGCCGGTGCGGTCGAGCTCGTGGAGTGCTTTGGTCGTGAGGATGCAGCCGGTGCCGCCGAGCGGATGACCGAGGGCGATCGCGCCGCCGTTCGGGTTCGTCTTCTCGAGGTCGGCGCCGGTCGCCTTCGACCAGGCGAGCACGACGGAGGCGAACGCCTCGTTGACCTCGAACACGTCCACGTCGTCGATCGAGATCCCTTCACGGCTCAGCACCCGCTCGGTCGCCGGGATCGGGCCC
>BQJV01000244.1 GCA_021604885.1 Acidimicrobiales bacterium | reverse complement strand
GTGGGGGAACGCCTGCCGCGGCTCGGGCATCTCGAGCAGCTGACAGAACGGCGCCCAGCCGGCGCCGGCTGTGATGTCGACCTCGATGAAGTCGTCGCGGCCCGCGAAGTACTCCCGCACCGCCGGATAGTGCCGCTCATACTGGCGGCGCCACTTGTCGTCCTCGACCTCGAGGAACTTTCCGTCGTACTCGCCGCGCGCCCGGCGCTGTTGGTTGTTCTCGACATGACGGCGGCGGCTGTCCAGCCACTTCTCGAGCGGACGGACGGTGAGCATGAACCGACTGCCCGGGTACTGCTCGTCGAGCAGGGCGTAGTTCTTGGCGAGCACTTCGATGTCGGAGAAGCAGTCGATCGCCGGATCGAGGTTCGCGAGCAGGGGTCGGCCCGCGTCGCGGGCAGCTTCGATCTCCATGCGAATCGGCGGTCCGCCCCAATGCAGGCTGTGATAGCCGAGCACGGTCATGGCGTCGTGAAACGAGGTGGTGCCGGTCTTGTTGAGACCGATGCCGAACACCCGGGGGCGGTCGGGATCTGCGCTGCCGGGCCGCGGCGCGTCAGCCATCGATCCAGGACTTCATCGCGTCATGATCGCCGTAGCCGGCGCGCTCCATCGTGTCGGACGCGACCGCGACGAACTCCTTGCGGCGCTTCTTGTCCCACTCGGACCAGTCGTCGTCGTCGGGGCGCGTCGGGTCGAGCTTGAACGAGGAGCCGATCCGCTTCTTGTCGAAGAAGTTGCCGGGACCGGGGTGATGCCGGAGGTCGAGGAACTCGAGGATCGTGGCGAACTGGTCGTGCGGGTCGGCCGAGACCTTCTCGTTCCAGACCGTCAGACAGCGATCGGGTTGCGCGGCGGAGAAGTCGAGACCGGCTTCGACCCAGGTCGCCCACGTCTCGGCGCCCTTGCGGAGATCGTTGCTCCACTTGGGGATCTCGTTGGCCTTGGCGTTGGCGAGCAGTTCATCGTCGAACTTCCGCTCGAAGTTGGTCATCGACCGGACCACATGGCGGCCGTCGCGCACGATGTGGATGAACTTCGCGCCCGGGAACATCTTGGCCAGCGTCGGTGCCATCGGCGTGTACAGCGGCGTCTGATCGATCCAGCGGAGGCCCTCACTGCGCGAGGAGAACAGGGCGTTGATGCCGAGGCCGACGAACGCCAACCACTCGTCGAGTTCGACGTCCTCGTGATCGAGCCAGCACGGCGTCGCCCGGCCCATCTGGTTCTCCCAGATCCGCTCGGCGCGTCCGTCCTTGAACAGGTCGGACAGGACGTAGCTCTCCTTGCCGACCCGCAGGTCCGGGTGGCGGTTGAGCGACTGGGCCGTGGCGGTGGTGCCGGAGCGCGGCGAACCGATGACGAACACCGGGTTCGGGCAGATCCCTTCCAGCCCGAGGTAGGGCCGCACGTGTTCCATGCTCACGACGGCACCTCGAACGAGCCGATGTAGTCCTCGTACTTACGGTTGTAGTACGGCGGGGCGGCCAGCGGATCCACGCCGTGCTTCCAGCCGTACTTGTAGCGATGGCCGAGCAGCAGCCAGTCGACGTGGGGCGTGGTGCTCGCCGTGGTGCGGCGGGCGTGGACGACATGGGCGGCGGGCACCGGCTCCAGGTCGATCCCCAGCTGCCAGGCCCGGTGCCAGTAGTCGGTGTCCTCGCAGAACGCCGGGTTGAACCACTCGTCGAAGACGCCGACCTCGTCGTAGATCGCCTTCGTCATCATGAAGCACCAGCCGGCGGTGCCGCCCTGGTCCGGCGTCGTGAAGCCCTGGCCGTCACAATGATCGGTGTACGGGAACGCAATGCGACGGCCGTCGTTGGCCGCCTCGTAGAGCGCCTCGTCCCAGCCCGGCTCGACCATGCAGTCGCTGTTCATCACGACGAAGGTCGCGGCCGTGGACAGGCGGATGCCGGTGTTCCAGCCGGTCGACACGCCTTTGTTCTCGGGGTAGCGGTAGACCTTTGCCTTGAGCTCGGACTCGAAGTCCGACCCGTTGTCGATCGCGACGACCTCGGTGGGAATCCGGCTGACCTCCCAGATGCGGTCGACGGTCTTCTCGACCATGCGGGCGAGCTTCTCGCTGCGCGACCACACCGGCAGGGTGATGCTGAGCAGCGGCTCGTCGGAGGCCTCGGGCGGGCTGCCGTCGTAGAGCAGATCCGGGTCGGTGTCCTCGAACGGTTGCACCGTCGTCGGTTGGCGCGGCATGGCGTAGACCTTTCCCGTCGTCTCTGCGACGCCCTTGGCGTTCAGGATCCGGAAAGTGGAGCGATAGCAATCGTGCAGCTCGGACAGCACGGATTCGTCGGTGGTGGACTGGGCCTCGAGCTGACCGACCCGCGTCCGCAGCTCTTCCTCGGCGAATCGACTCTCCTCGTAGAGCGCGGTCGATTCATCGAGCTTGAGTTGAGCGCCGATGTCGGTGCCGGGGTGCAGTGAGGCGATGACCGCCATCGCCTTGCCCTTGGCCTGGGTGCGATCGCAGAATCCGTCGAAGTCGAGCGGACGGGCCATCACGCTCACCGCGGTCGGGTCGTAGACCACCGTGAGTCCGTGCGGCATCAGTCGCCAACCCATCTCGATGTCGATCGAGTAGTTGAGCCGCTGGTCGTGCAGGCCGTGGCGCATCAACAGCGATCGTTTGGAGGAGATGCGACCTTCCCAGAAGCCGCGCCAGTCGAGCTGCTGTCCGGCATGGAGGCTGCCGTAGGAGAACATCAGCCGATCGACATCGGTGATGAAGTGCATGAGCGGGGTGATCTCGAGCTCGGATGCCCAGTCGGTGTGGCCGAGGATGGCCACGCCTTCATCGGGGCGCTCCGCGTGCCCCGCGAGATGACGTTCGAGATAGTCCGGCGCAACCCGGTCGTCGTCGTCGAAGAACAGCACGATCGGCCCGCGGGCGAGCAGCACGCACAGGTTCTTCGCCGAGCTGCGGCCGGCATGACCGGCACGCACGCCGACGATCTGGATGCGATCAGCGAACTCCGCCACGACCGCGTCGACGGCGGACTCGGCGGAGCCGTCGTCGACCAGGACGACCTCGTAGCGCGACGGATCGATCGTCTGATCGCAGAACGACTCGACCGCGGCGCGCAGCAGGTCGCGGCGGTTGTAGGTGGAGATCAGGACGCTGATCTCGGGCGCCGAGGCAGGTTCGGGCCGCTCGTTCACCACGAGCTTCCCGTCGCCATCGGTCGTCCACACGCGGCGGACATGGGCGAACGAGTCGCCCAGATCAGCAGCTTCGACCGCGGCCCGAAGGCCGATCGGAATCGTGTCGGCGAGCACGGTCGGACCGGTCGGCACGGCCCCGGCCCGCACGGCGAGGACCGGCAGCGGCGTCACCTCGTCCACGAGCCGCGCGACAACGCCGCGGTGGCGCTCCGTCATCGGCGGGCCGGCGAGCGGGCCGCTGTTGTGGCTGGGCTGGAGCCGATCGGCGTCGAGCGCCGCCTGCATCCGCACCACGTCGTCGACGAACCCGCTCGGCAGCACGGCGTTGTCGTGGATGTACAGCACGACGTCGGCGCCGCTGTCGTCCACCTCGATGGTCGCGTCCGGGTCGTCGTCGGCGCGCCAGACCTGGCGGACAGTGGCGGTGGCCGACGCCTGGAGCTCTGCGGTGAGGTCTGGAGGCGGACCACTGCGATCGGCGCTGAATGTTCCTGCGACGAACACCGACGTCGCCGCCACATCCGGGATGTCGAGCGTGGAGTCGGCGCCGCCGAGGAGGTCGTAGATCGCGACCGCGCCGTCCTGGTAGAGGCGACGCCCCTCGTCCTCCAGGAACGCGAAGAGTTCGGGGAAGCGCTGACGCCAGCCGAATGCCGCGCGAGGAACGACGAAGTAGCGCGCACCCCGCTGCATCTGTGCGTCGAGGTGGTTGACCGCGGCGCGCCCGTTGACCGGCTCGAAGCCGGCCCACCCACCGTCGCGGGCCTCGGGGAAGTGCCAGCACGGGTGCGAACCGATGTCGGCGAGCGAGTCGTCGCCCTGCGTCACCACGAGCACCGCCGCGCCTGGCTCCGCGATGGCCTGGATGCGCTCGCGGATCGAGGCCGCGTCGGCGTTCGGGACATCGACGTCGCTTCCGTCGGCGCCTGCCGCGCGGGCCCGCAACGGCGCTCGCATGACATCGTCCACGAGGGACTCGAACGTCGAGCCGATCGCCTCGAGTCCATGGCGACCGTCGACGTGCGCTGCACCTGCGTCGGCCAGACCGGTCCACAGGTCGTCGTCCGTCAGGACCCGCGTGAGAGCGGCCGCCATGTCGGCGGCATCGGCCGCGATGAGCGCGTGGCGGCCCTGCACGAGGTCGAGCCCCTCGGCGCCGACCGGCGTGGTGACCACCGGCGTGTACGCCATCATCGACTGGATGACCTTGCGCTTCACGCCGGCACCGTGCAGGAGCGGCACGACGGTGACGCGGGAACGCTCGACGTAGGGCTCGACGGACGGCACCCAGCCGACGAGGTTGAGCCCGGGCATGGCCGGATCGATGTCGAGGGTGACCTGATCGAGATAGTTGCCGACGACGGTGAACGGATGGCGCTCGAGGAGCTCGGGGTCGACGAGTGGCAGCACCTCGTTGGCCAGGTAGGCCACGGCGTCGCGGTTCGGCACATGGCGGAAGTTGCCGACGAAGTACATGCCGACCCGATCCGCGAGGGGCACCGTGGACCGCGCAATTCGCTCCGCGAGCGGAAGCGTGTACACACGATCGTCACCCACGAAGTCGCCGAGGAGCGCCCGTTCCTTGTCGGACACCGCGATCACCGCGTCGGCCGCGTGGTAGACGTTCAGCTCATCGGTCGCCGCCTTGCCGAAGTCCTCGTCGACCGCGCCCTCCTCGCCGAACGCCTGGCGGGCGTGGCGCAGGAAGTGGATGTCCATCGAGTTGACGACCACGCGGGTGGTCGGCGAGTACTCGTGGATGACGGGTGTGACGGCGGCAGCCACTTCCCAGAACGCGACGATGGCGAGATCGAACTCGTAGGAGCGCAGGAGCTTCGGCAGCCAGTCGAGCCCGGCGAACGCGGCGACCCCCATCTGGCGGAGCCGGTTCGCGTGGCGGTCCTCCGCCTCCGCCTCGGTCTCGCGACACACGAAGGTGACCTGCCAGCCCTGCTCGACGAGCCAACGAACGGTGTTGTCGATGTCCTGGGACCCGCTGTCGCGATCGAACGCGGGCATGCGCGTGTGAACGACGAGGGCGTGGCGGGTCTTCATCAGTCGGCCATCCCGGTCGACGCGGCGGAGAGCCGCTCGTTGGCGAGCAGGTAGCGCCAGGCGCCGTCGCCGAGCGAGCCCGGTCGGGCCGGTCGACTCGTGCGGCGGTCGAGCCAGTAGCCCGTCGCGTCGGCATCCTCGTCGGCGCCCTCGACCGCGACCACGGTGCTGTCGGGCTGGTAGGCGACCGGTGTTCCGGCCTCCCACAAGCGGCCGCTGAGGTCCGCGATCGACGCAGCGGCGCTCCACATCTCGGCATCGAAGTGGTCCGCGGCGACGGCGAGCATGCCGGCGCCCCAACACACGGGCCGGACGAAC
>BQJV01000243.1 GCA_021604885.1 Acidimicrobiales bacterium | reverse complement strand
GACGGCCCGCGCCCCGAGGGTGCGATCACGGTCACGGCGGAGATTCCGTTGGCGGCCGTCGACTTCGATCTGACGGCACTGCTACCGGGCTGTGAGGGCACCGCGAAGCGGATCGACTGTGTGATCGACTTCCGCGAGACGCCCGAGCTCTTCGCCTCGACCATGCCGGCGCCCCGGTCGACCTCCGTGGTGTTGACGACCGAGCTCGAGGTCACGGCGGTCGACGGTGCCGGCATGGCGATCAATGTCCGCAAGCCGGTCGAGCCATCGGCGCTCTCCCAGTTCGCCGGCGGCGGCAACGATCCGTTCGACGACGCCCGCAAACAGCAGGTGCTGGTGTTCCTCCTGTGCGTCATCGCCCTGCTGCTCATGCTGATCATCGCCCGCCAGCCGACGGTCCACGGCGGCGCCACCGCGTCCGATGCCTAGACGACCCAAGGTGTTCGTCAGCTCGTCGATGGCGGAGCTCGTCGACGAACGCCAGGTGGTCGGTCGGGTGTGCGACGAGCTCCACCTCGACTCGTTCCTGTACGAGGACGACGCCGTCGCCAGCCCCGACCCGCCGGTCGTGGCATGGGAACGCGACCTCGCGGACTCGGACCTGCTCATCGGCATCCTCTGGAAGCAGTTCGGCCGGTGGACCGAGAAGGAGATCCTCTTCGCGATGAAGAGCAGCATTCCGGTCCTGCTGTTCGTGAAGACCGAGGACATCGACGGCGACGGCCTGCCCGACATCGTGACGAAGGAGGTCGAGGCGTTCGTCAGCGGCCACAACGACGTCGAAACCGGTCTGGCGGACGCCCGGTTCGCGTCGCTCGAGGAGCTCGAACGCAAGGTCCGCAACTCGATCCTCGACCTCCAGGCGCTCGCACTGTCGTTCAAGCGCAACGCGCTGATGGACGATGGCGCGCCGGTGCATGGCGGGGGCCGAGCGGCGCCGCCGCCGGGCCCGCACGGGTCACTGGTGTCCGAAGCGAAACGGCCGGGTGGTGAGCGCAAGGCGGACAAGGCGATCCGCCGCCTGAAGCGTCACCGCGGCTTGTTCTTCGGCCGTGCCCTCGATCGCGAGATCGTGACCGACCTCATCGACCAGGACGAGCCGTTCGTCGCGGTGAAGGGCGATCCGGAGATCGGTCGCGAGACGCTCTTCCAGGTGCTCGCCAACGAGGATCTGGCCGATCGCTACGACGACGGGGCGGGGATCATCCCGGATGTGACGACCGGCGACAGTGCAGAGGATGTGCGACACGCGATCTGGGAGGCCTTCCACGACTCGGGTGCCCTCGGGGCCGACGAGGACCGCGAGCTCGCCGACCTCGGGAGTCTCAATGCGATGATCGCCCTGCTCGATGTCGACCTGGATGACGAGATCGTCGACGACATCACGGAGATGCTGCCGTCGTCGGTGATCGCCGCCACGATGCCGGCGGGCGCCGAACTCGACCGGTTCGTGCACGAGTTGGAGCCGATCCTCGACACCGAGGCGCTCGTCGAGGCGTTCGCGTTCTACTCGAAGGTCGACGTGCCGCCGGAGCTCGCGGATGCCGTCGCCGAGCGATGCCGGGCGACGGGCGGCGCCCCGGCGGATGTCAAGAAGCTGTGCCAGTCCGCGCTCGCGGCGCTGAAGCGGACCTCGCTCGAGGACTGGCTCGAGGGCACGCCGGCATGACGACGCCGACCACGTTCGCGCCGGACGACACGGATCTCGTCGCCGCCGGTGTGCGGTGGGCCGCTACGGCGGACAACAGCGAGATCTTCATCGACCGCGCCTTCGTGCGATGGCTGATCGCGGAGCTGGAGGAGCGCCGCGATTGGGCGACCGTGATCGCCGTCGCCCGCGACACCGAGCAGGCGATGGCGCAGGCGGGCCGATGGGGCACGTGGCGGTCGATCCTCGAGGCGGCCCGCAGCGCAGCGATCGCGGCGAACGACCGGACGGCACTCGGCTGGGCGACGCACCAGCTCGGCACCCGAAACCTGTTGCGCGACGACCTCGGCGCGGCGCGCGCCAACCTGCACGCGGCCCTCGCCACCCGCGAGGCGATCGGCGACTTCGGCGGGATCGCCGCCACCCGCCACAACCTGCGGATTCTCCCGCTCGCCCTCGCGGGCGTGATGACGCTGCTGACCCTGTTCGTCGGCTTGGTCGCGATGCTGATCCCGTCGTTCGATCACCCAGAGGTGCCCGAGCCCGAGTGGATCCTCGACATCACCGACGAGGTCGTGACCCTCGAGGAACTTCAGGACCCGGCGTTTCGCATCAGGCTGCTCAACCTCGGAACCGTCGCTCTCGAGGACCTGACGATCCGCTCGGAGGACGAGACCGTGCCGGTCACCGGTGACCTCGGGTCGTGTGGCACCTCGATCCCGAGCCGTCAGCAACCGGAGTCGACCGGTGCGTGCCTGCTGGCGCTCGACGTCAGCAAGGTGACGGAGGACGACTTGCCGCTCGTCGTCGACGTCATCTTCTCCCACAGCCGTGCGGCCACGGACGGAATCGACTCGATCGCGAGTCAGATCGGTGACAGCCGGGTGCTGATTCGCTCGGGCAGCTGACCGCCGGCGAGGTTCAGCGCGCCGCGGCGCCGATGGCCCACACGAAGAGCCAGGCGAGCACCACCGCGCCGTGCGCGAGTGAGACCTCGCGGCTGTAGCGCCAGATCCGGCCCTGCCAGGCGAATCGCAGGAGGTAAACGGCGACGATCACCCCGGTCACCATGCCGACCATCGCGAGCCAGAACTGGCCGTAGCGGAACCATGCGTCGGGCTGCTCGCAGACGACTCGGGCGTCGGCGGATCCACACGGGTCGTACCACTCGGTCGCGCTCAGATACCACCGCCAACCGACGAGCACGATCACGGCGCTCAGCACCGCACTCACCCGCTGCGCCGTGCGATGTGAGCGGATCCGGATCTCGTAGCGCTTCCGAACCCGGCCCTTCTTCGTCGTGCGGACGGGGACACCGACCAGCAGGGTGCGCTTCTGATCGGCCAACTCGTCGACGGCGGCGGCATCGATGCGGCGCGGGTTCGCCTTCATGTTTCCGCCCCCCTCAAACCGACGCATCGCACGGGCCGTGCGGGTTCATTTTGGGCCAGCGCCGCCGAGTTCGCCACAATCGCGCATGCCCGACATCGACGCGACCCCGCTCACCAAGACCTTCGCCACGGTCCACGGCAAGCAGATGGCGTATCACGAGCGCGGTGAGGGCGACGCGATCGTGTTCCTGCACGGCAACCCGACGTCGTCGTATCTGTGGCGCAACATCGTTCCCCACGTTGCTGATCGTGGACGTTGCATCGTGCCCGACCTGATCGGACAGGGTGACTCCGACAAGCTCGACGACACCGGGCCCGGCTCGTACCGCTTCGTCGACCATCGTCACCATCTCGACGCGCTTCTCGACCAACTGGATCTGGGGGACGACATCACGCTCGTCATCCACGACTGGGGTTCGGCACTCGGGTTCGACTGGGCGAACCGCCATCGTGACCGGGTCGCAGGGATCGCGTTCATGGAGGCCATCGTGCGGCCGGTGACCTGGGACGAGTGGCCCGACGCGGCGACGGGGATCTTCCAGGGATTCCGCTCCCCGGCGGGTGAGGAGATGGTCATCGAGAAGAACCTGTTCGTCGAGACCGTGCTCCCGGCCTCCATCCTGCGCACGCTCACCGAGGCGGAGCACGACGAGTACCGGCGTCCCTTCCTCGAGCCGGAGCATCGCCGCCCCACGCTGACCTGGCCGCGCGAGATCCCGCTCCAAGGCGAGCCCGCCGATGTCGTCGAGATCGTCCGGAGCTACGCCGACTGGCTCGCCGCGTCGGATCTGCCGAAGCTGTTCGTGAACGCCGATCCGGGCGCGATCCTCACGGGCCCGCAGCGCGAGTTCGTGCGGAGCTGGCCCAATCTCACCGAGGTCACCGTGACCGGCAACCACTTCATCCAGGAGGACAGCCCCCACGAGATCGGCGCCGCGATCGAGGCGTGGATGGACGCGCGCGGTTGAGCTCACCTGACGATCAGAGGACGTGTTCTACGCTGGTCGTCTGCGTGAACTAGCGGCTGAAGAAGAGGCGAACGCGACGCCGCCGGCCGGCGGGCCGGGTCCCGCGCCCGTCGTCGAACCGCGCCCGGTCGGGGTGTTGGTCGTGCACGGCATCGGCGAGCAGCGGCGTGGTACGACCCTGCGGCAGTTCGGTGACCCGCTGGCTCGGGCGTTCGACAAGCGGCTGCATGCCGTCGGCGGCTCGTCGCAGGTGTTGGTCGATCAGAAGGCCTCCGCCGGCGAGCCCGCGTACTTCAGCATCAGCCTGTCGACGCCGACCCGAGGAGCCCGGGAGGTCCTGGTCGCCGAGTCGCGGTGGGCCGAGTCGTTCCAACCGGCGTCGTTCAACGCGATGCGCGGGTGGGCAGTTCGGCGAGGGCTCGCGACTATGCGCACCGCCGGTGCCCGGGCGGTCGGCGGACTCAAGTCCAGCGATGATCGTGTCTCGGACCTGCGGCAGCGGTTCTCGGACATGTCGAAGGCGATCCCCTTCATCGGTGGTCTCTATCGCGCCGTGCTCGACCCCTTCTCGACGCTTGCGGCCGCGATCCGTCTCGTACTGCTCCTCGCGGCGCTGGTCGCGGCACTTGGACTCGTCGTGCTCTCCGGACTCCTTCCCCTGGTCATCGTCTTCCTGGTGGTGGGCCGGCTCTGGAAGAAGACCAGGGGCATCGCTAGCGATGCGCGTGAAGGGCTCGCTGCGTCTCTCGGGGATGCGTTCACGTTCGTTCGCCGGCCGATCGATCGGGCCGCCATGGTCGCCCAGGTGCGATACGACCTTGCTTGGCTGAGCGGGCAGGTCGATGAGGTCGTCGTCGTTGCGCACTCGCTCGGCTCGGCGGTTGCCGTCGAAGCGCTCCGGCCCGATGGACCGCACAAGGAGAAGGTGGACACCCTCTACACACTCGGCAATGCCCTCGCCGCGGTTCGGGTGGCGCGACGCACGAACTGGTGGGGGCTGGCGTCGTTTGAGTCGATGCGTCTCGAGGGAGTGCGCTTGATCGACATGTCGTCGAGTCAGGATGTCGTGACCTTGGGCAAGCTCACGGCCGCGACGGGCGAACCGTACGTGTACCGCCGAATAGACAACGAGCACTCGGTACTCCGGGACCACACGGCCTACTTCGACAACGCCGAGCAGGTGCTCGGCGTTGTCATGGCCGATCTGCTCGAACGTGCGAACCTCGCCGACGAGGCCGGCAGCCTCTCGCCCCGTGTAGATGCCGCCGGTGTCCTCCGTCGGACCCGGAAGAACGCCGAGACATCGGCCACGCTGGCCGCGCTGCTCGCCGTTGCGGGCGTCGTCCTCGCCGCGTCGGCGGGTTTGCTCCAGGGGTTCGGGCGCTGGTGCTACGACCTCGGCGGTGGCCTGCTCGGAACGTTGCCCGACAACGTGGAGGACCCGGCCCGCGACTTCCTCGAGGGTGACAACGGCCGGCTCCTCGTCGGTGGGCTGGCCAGCACAGCCGTGCTGGCGTTGGTGAGCAGTGCGGTCGTCGGCATGGTTGCGCAGCGTCGGAACCGTGTC
>BQJV01000242.1 GCA_021604885.1 Acidimicrobiales bacterium | reverse complement strand
GCCGATCTCTGTGCAGTGGCGGTCCCGGCCCCGCCGGAGGGGCCGCCGCAGGCGGGCGTGGGTGTGTCCGTCTTCGCCCCTGCATGGCACGAGTCCGTGGCGGTCGCCGTGGCCGAGATCGTGCTGGGCGAGACCCGCCCGGTTGCCCGAGCCGACGATGGACTCGTCCCACTCGTCGTCGCGGGCGCGCATCTGAAGGGCGAGGCACTGGAAGGCCAACTTCTCGACCTCGACGCGGTCTGGCAGGAGACGACCGCGACCGCGCCGAGCTACCGACTCTGGGCGATGCACGACACCGACCCGCCGAAGCCGGCGCTGATCCACGATGCGGGAGGAGTCGCCATCGAGGTCGACGTGTGGCGCCTCACCCCCGCAGCGTTGGGTCGGTTCGTGACGCTGGTCCCCGCACCACTGGCGCTCGGCAAGGTCGAGTTGGCCGACGGCCGCGTCGCGACGGGCTTCGTGGCCGAGCCGCGAGCGATCGAGGGCGCGACGGAGATCTCCCACCTCGGAGGCTGGCGGGCGTATGCCGACCGGCGACCGTCGGGGCAGCGCTGATCGGTCGCTGGCTCACGACCGTTCGATGGCCCCCAGGAGGTTGTCCTCGAAGGTCCAGTCCTTCGGCTGCGCCGCGAGGTCGGTGCCGCGCCACCACGCAAACGTGTCCTCCACCATCGAGGCGAAGGTGTGCTCCGGCGCCCAGCCGACATCCGTTCGGAGGCGGTCGATCGAGAACACGGTCGACGCGTTCCAGTGGTGGATGTTCGGGGCGAGGTGCTGGACGAGTTGGGCGAGTTGGAATCGCTGGGCCCCCGCGGACCGGCGCGGGTTCGCCCGGCCCTCGGAGGTCGACCGGGTCTGCAACATGCTTCCGGTCTCGCCGATGTCGACGAGGACGTCGCCGGTCCACAGGGCGTCCATCGTCTCGTGGGGGACGTGGCGCACGTCGGGATCCACGGCCCCGGCCGCCGCCGCAATCGTCGCCACATAGTGGTTGCGGGTGACGAACTCGGATCCGGTGAGGTTGTAACGCCGGCCGAGGGTGGCCGAGTTGCCCATCATCTGCTCGAGTGCCTTGGCCTGATCGTCGACGTGGCCGACCTGCAGCAGCGTCTCGCCGTCACCCGGCACGATGATCGGTCGTCCGTCGACGACCCGCCGGAACATGGCCTGCTCGCGTGCCGAGATCATGTTGTGGGGTCCGAAGACCATCGAGAACGGGACGCTCGTGGCGGGGAAGCCGTGCTCGGCGTGAGCCTTCCAGAGCACGTCCTCGCAGAGGAGCTTGTGGAGGCCGTACTCGTTCTGCGCGTCGGTGCGATCGTCGGGATGATCCTCGGTGATCGGCAGCAATCCGCTGGCCGCGTAGGTCACCGTCGAGCTCGCGAAGATGTAGTGACCGACCCGGTCGCGGAAGAGCTCGATCATGAGCTCGACGTCCTCCGGGTGGTACGCGGTCACGTCCTGGATCACGTCCCATTCGGTGCCGGCGAGCGCGGCGCGGATCGTGTCGGGCTCACTGCGGTCGCCGATGAGCCGGGTGACGGACTCGGGGATCGCGGCCTCGCTGCGGCCGCGATTCAGCACGCTGACGTCGTGGCCCTGGCGTACGAGCTCGTGCACGAGCGCCAGTCCGTTGAAGTTCGTTCCCCCCATGACGAGCACCTTCATGGGCGGGACGCTAGCCCGTCGTCCTCGCTACGGTCTGGCCATGGAGATCCGGGAGATCACGACGGCGGATGCGTCCGGGATCGCCCGGGTGCACGTGCGTGCCTGGCAGCGCGGGTACGCGGGTCTGGTCGATCCCGAGTTCCTCGCCGGTCTCACCGTCGAGCAGCGCACCGTCGAATGGCGCGACGTGTGGCTCGCGCAACCGAGCCAGGGCGCGCGTCTGGTCGCGGTCGTGGACGGGGAGATCGTCGGCTTCGTGGTCGGCACGACCGACTCCCCGACGGACGGCTGCGGAGAGATCTTCTCGATCTATGTCGACCCGGAGTCCTGGGGCACGGGCGCCGGGTCGGCGCTCCTACGAGCGGCGACGGCCGAGCTGCGCGCGGATGCCCCGCGCCCGCTCGTGCTGTGGGTGCTCGAGGGCAACGACCGTGCCACCACCTTCTACGAGCGCCACGGCTGGCGCCCCGATGGCGGCCGCAAGGACGAACAACTCGGGGCCCGGCCCGCTCCGCACCTGCGCTATCGACTGGAACCTGACGTGGAGATCGACCGATGACGACCCTCGACCCGCAGCTCTTCCTGCCCGATCCCGAGCCGGCCGACGTGCGGTACACCGTGATCTCGGTGGACGACCACGTCGTCGAGCCGCCTCACCTCTTCGAGACCTACATGCAGCCGGGCCTGCGGGCGCGTGGGCCGCAACTCGTGGAGAACGAGCAGGGCCATCAGCTGTGGGAGTTCGACGGCAAGCGCTACGTCCAGATGGGGATGAACGCGGTCGCCGGGCGGCGACCCGAGTCGGTGACCGTGGAGCCGTTCCGCTTCGAGCACATGCGCCCCGGTTGCTACGACGTCGACGCCCGCATCCGCGACATGGATCTCGGGGGCATCTGGGCGATGCTCAACTTCCCGAGTCAGGTGACCGGCTTCTGCGGCACGGTGTTCGCCCGGGCCTCCGATCCCGAGATCGGGCTCGACGCGGTCCGGGCGTGGAACGACTGGCTCTTCACCGAGTGGTACGAGCCCCACCCCGACCGGGTGATTCCGGGGGGCATCACCTATCTGGGTGACCCGCAGCTGGCGGCCGCGGAGATCCATCGCAACGCGGCGCGGGGGTTCACCTCCGTCACGATGCCCGAGCGTCCCCACGCGATCGGCTTGCCGAATCTGTGGGACCGCGGGTTCTGGGATCCGATCATCCAGGCGTGCGTCGACACCGACACGGTCATCTCCCTCCACGTCGGCTCGTCGGGCCTCCACGAGATCCCGGCCGGTGCGCCGGGGCTCCAGCTCGGCGCCACGATGTTCGGCCAGCTGTCACTCGGCGCGTGCGCCGAGTGGCTGTGGTCCGAGTACCCGCTGAACCACCCGAGCCTGAAGATCGCGATGAGCGAAGGTGGGATCGGGTGGGTCGCGATGCTGATCGACCGGCTCGACAACATCGTCGACCGCTCGGGCTACGGGCTCGGATGGGACATCCGTCCGGCGGACGTGCTCCGTCGCAACTTCTGGTTCTGCACGATCGACGATCCGTCGACCATTCGCACCCGTGACGTCATCGGCGTCGAGAACATCTGTGTCGAGACCGACTACCCCCATGGCGATTCGACCTGGCCGAACACGCAGCAGGTGATCGCCGACGCATGGGTCGACCTCCCGGCGCACGAACTCCGGATGATCTGCTCCGAGAACGCCGCGAAGCTCTACCGCCACCCGCTCCCGGACGTGGTCCTTCCCCGAGAAAGTACTGGGGTCTGACCCCCGTACTTTCTCAGCCGTTGGGGAGGAGGATGGTGCGGGCCTCGGTGCCGGTCTTGATGGCGTCGAAGGCGCCTTGGAGGCCGTCGAGGCCGGCGGTGTTGGAGATCAGCTCGTCGAGCTTGAGCTTCCCCTTCATGTAGAGGTCGGCGAGCATCGGGAAGTCCTTGCGGGGACGGGCGCCGCCGGCCCGGATGCCCATCAGGTTCTTGTTCTGGTGCAGGGACTGGAAGCCGTAGGTGACCGTCGCGGTGAGATCGGGCACGCCGACCGCGCAGATGTTGCCGCCCGGGCGGGTCATCTGGATGCAGTCGGCGAGCAGTTGGGTGCTGCCGACCACCTCGAACGAGTGGTTGACGCCACGGCCGGTCATCTGCGTGACCTCCTTGACGACGTCGACGCCCTCCTCCGCGAGGATGAAGTCGGTCGCGCCGAAGTCGGTGGCGAAGGCCTCCTTCTCGGGAGCCCGGTCGACCGCGATGATCTGCGAGGCGCCGCAGAGCTTGGCCGCCTGGATCACATTGAGGCCGACGCCCCCGGCACCGATGACGACACACGTGTCGCCCAACTGCACGTTGGCCCGGTTGAACACGGCGCCGGTGCCGGTGATCACGCCGCAGCCGATGAGGGCCGCGGCGGTCAGCGGCATCTCCTTCGGGATCGGGATGCACTGGTTCTCGCCGACGATCGTCTCCTGCACGAACGCGCCGATGCCCGCGAAGTTGTAGAGCGCCTGGTCGCCCTCGCTGTAGGGCTGGGTGAGGTTGCCCATCGAGACCGCACAGTTGCCCGGGTCGCCGCCCTCGCAATCGGAGCAGTGTCCGCAGTTCGAGAAGGTGGAGAGGATGACGTGATCGCCGACCTGGCAGTAGGTCACGGCGTCGCCGATCTCGGTGACCACGCCGGCGGCCTCGTGGCCGGGAACCAGCGGCGTGGGCATGTAGTACTTGCCGTGCACGCAGCTCAGGTCCGAGCCGCACACACCGGCGGCCTTGATCTCGACGCGCACCTGACGCGCGGCCAGGTCGGCGGAGGCCAGCGTGATGTCGTCCGACAGTCGCACGCTGTCTTCGGTGGTTCCTTCGAGGATGAGTCCCTGCATCTCGTTAGTGTCGCGCAGCGTCCAGCAGTAGTGAGAATGCGGAGGGAGCCCGATGGAGTTGCTGATCGTGCGTCACGGGCGCCCCGAGCACATCGAGGACGCAGTGGGCGCGGCCGACCCCGACCTGGCCGACATCGGCCACCGGCAGGCCGAGCGCGTCGGCGAGTACCTCGCGCCCGTGGGTATCGACGTCGTGGTCACCAGTCCGCTGGCCCGCGCCCGCCAGACCGCGGCGCCGCTGGCCCGACGACTCGACCTCGAACCGATCGTGGTCGACGGCGTCGCCGAGTACGACCGGCACGACGCGACGTACGTCCCCGCGGAGATCACCCGCCAGTTGATCAAGGACGGCGGGACCGACGAGGCCTGGACCGATCCGTTGAGCGTGCTCGCGGAGGACGAGAAGCACGAATGGATGCGGGGCGTCCACTCGGCGTTTCGCGGGATCATCGCGGACAATCCGGGGCGGCGGGTCGCCGTGTTCTGCCACGGGATGGTGACGTCGGTCTGGTTCGCCCAGTTCCTGGGACTCGACGACACGCTCCGTTTCGTGCCCGACTACGCGGGCGTGAGCCGGGTCCTCGCGTCCGGCTCCACCGATGCGATCACCGTGCGAAGCTTCAACGAGACGCACTTCCTGGGGGACAGCCACATCCCCCTCTTCGAGAAGTAGGAGGCGATCATGGAAGCCAAGGGCATCATCTTCACGGCGCTGGACACCGACCACGACAACATCGAGAGCTGGAATCGCTGGTACGACCTCGAACATCTGCCGCCGAACCTCGCCATGCCCGAGATCGCCGGCGGATGCCGCTACGTGGCGCCGCCGGAACTCCACGAGATCCGGTTGCCGGCCTCCGGCGTCCACGGCGGATTCGAGGACGGCAAGGGTGTCAACGTCACGATCTATCTGACCTCGGTCGATCCCGGTGACGCGATCGCCGCGATGACGGAGTTCCGGGAGGTGCTCGAGGATGCGGGGCGGATGGAGGGCGCCGGTCGTCGCACCGTCCGTACCGGCGATGCGATGGATCTGTCGTGGGTCGTGGGCGATCCGG
>BQJV01000241.1 GCA_021604885.1 Acidimicrobiales bacterium | reverse complement strand
GGGAACGCTCACGGTCGGCTTCTGATCGGTGCTCATGGAGCCGCAAGCTAGTCGGCCGCGGCACCCGGGTCAGGCTGACGCGAGGTCCTGTGGCAGGCGTCGCACCCACGTTGGGGAAGGTGCATCACCCCCGTACCATCGACGGGCGGTCACAATCGGTGGTCGGTCGGCTCGAGCAGGAGGACCACGTCATGGCGACAGGACGATCCAGCTTCGCGAAGCGGCAGCGTGACATGGCCAAGAAGGCCAAGGCGCAGGCCAAGCGAGAGAGGAAGCTCGAGAAGGGCGACGACGAGCTCGAGGACGAGCTCGACGACGACATGGTCGACGACGGCCCCAAGCTCTCCAACGACGTGATCATGGAGAAGGTGGCGGACCTCCACCGTCGCTACGACGACGGTCAGATGGACCTCGACACCTTCGACGAAGAGCGGGCCAACCTCATGGCCCAGATCAGCGTCGACTGATCACCCGACCGCTTCGAGCGCACCACCGTCGAACAGCGGCTCGATTCCTGCTTCGTCGCGGTCCGTCGCGAGTTGATCGGCATCGGGTGGCTGCCGTGGCCCTGCCGCGATCTCGAGCGCCTCGTGCAGGAGGCGGGCATCGCTCGACGTGTTCAGGAAGAGGTCCGGTTCGGCGAGCACGAACTCGATCGCTCGCGCCCGGACCGCGGGATCGTCGATCGGCTCGTACCAGCTGAAGCGGGCCGCAGCCGGATCCGTCCAACGCCGACGGGCGACGGACTTGATGGTCTGCATGGCAACGCCCTGCGCCGCGCACAGCTCCCGGAGCAGGGCGACATCGGCGGTGTAGTCGTCGATCTCGGCCAGCGAGTGGTTCCAGGGAAACAGCACCGAGGCGAACGGTGCCTCGGCGAGGCTGCGCAGGTGCATGCGGGCGATCCGCAGGCCGTGACCGGTGACGCCGACATGGCGGCACAGGCCCTCGTCGCGGGCCCGGAACAACGCCTCCACCGCGCCGCCGGGGGAGAAGGCATCGCGCCACTCCTCTTCCTCGACGAGGTTGTGGAGCTGGATGAGGTCGACATGACCCACGCCCATCCGTTCGAGACTGCGTTCGAGGGCGGCACGCGCCTCGGGCCCGCTGCGGTCGCGGGTCTTGGTCGCCAGGAAGACCTCGCTGCGGTGCTCTGCGAGGAAGGGCGCAAGCCGGACCTCGGACTCGCCGTACATGGCCGCGGTGTCGATATGGTTGACGCCGAACTCCCTCACGGTGGCCATCGTGGCGTCGGCCCGTTCCTGGCTCATCCCGCCCAGGGCTGCGGCACCGAAGATGATGCGGGTGCTGGCGTGACCGGTCCGGCCGAAGGGCTGCGTGTCGATCATGGGGCGCTCCTGGCGGGTGCGGGTCAGCCCGCGTCGAGGATGTGTTGCACGAGACTACGCAGTTCCGGGATTCCGGTTCCCTTCTCGGCGCTGACCCAGCGCACGTCGGACCGTTCGACGCCGAGGCGGCTCGTCAGCTCCGTGCGGCGCTTCTGGCTCTTGGCCGGGCGCACCTTGTCGGCCTTCGTTGCCACATAGAGGATCCGGTGACCGAGATGGTCGAGCCATTCGACGGTCTGGAGATCGAGTGGCGTCGGCCCGACCTCACCGTCGACGAGCAGCAGGACGCCGACCAGCGCTTCACGCTCCTCGACATAGCGCGTCAGCATCGTCGCCCACTTCTTCTGCTCCGCCTTCGAGACCTTGGCGTAGCCGTAGCCGGGGAGGTCCATGAGCCAGCGGCCGGAGTCCGCGGTGCCGACCTCGAACGCGTTGAGCAGCCGCGTCGCACCGGGGGTCTTCGACGTCTTCGCCAGGCCCTTGTGCTGCGCGAGTGCATTCAGCAGGGACGACTTGCCGACGTTGGAGCGTCCCATGAGCGCCAGCTCCGCGTTGACGTGGGGGAGCTCGTCAGGGTCTGCGTAGGACCGCAGGAAACGGATGGGGAGCGGGCCGGCCACGGCGGTGACCCTACCGTCAGCCGATGATCGGGTTGCCCTGTACGTACTCGAGGATCAGGTCGGCGTCGTCCTGCATGAGGAACCCGTCGGCGACGGACTGGGCCAGCGAGCTCGCGACGAGTTCGACATAGGTCTCGTTGTTCCCGTAGAGCCCGGCGAGCTTCGCGTCGTCGAACAGCGATGTCGTGCCGAACAGCCGGCAGAAGCCGCCGCCGGCCGGCGGATTGCCGGTGAGCGTCGCGACGGGAACGTCAACCCACGCCGTGCGGACGCCGCCGAGGATGTTGCCGTGATCATCGGTTACCGCATCGTGATTCGTGTCGACCTCCATCCGCGGTGCGCTCGGCGGTGGTTCGCCGCCCGCCACCCAGCGGAAGAGGGCGTGGATCGCCGCGTTCATCACATAGTGCTGCGGCCCGGAGTTGATCGGTTCGCCGCAGTCCATGATCCCGGGAATGGGTGACGCGACCTCGACGACGGCCGCGATGTCCGGATTGTCACCGAGGTCCTGCGGGCCGACGCCCAGTGAGATCGAATAGACGTCGCCGTGGGCCGTGCCGGCGACCTCCCAGAGCACGATGTTGTCCCCGTCCGGTTGGCGGTCCGGCACCCAGCCGAGCAGCAGCAGATCCGAGTCGGTCTGGAACGTCAGCACCGGCACGCGCACGTCCTCGCGGATCAGCACCTGACTCGGCGTCGGCACCATCGCCGCCGGCCCCTCGGACAGTGGGGCGCTACCCCCGCCGCGACTGTGGATCAGGAAGCCGTCGAAGAGTTGGACGAGCGGATCGACCGCGTTCACATAGGTGGTGAGCCGGAACGCGGACTGTGACTCGCCCGTCGCGATCATGGACTCGATGTCGAGTCCGTCGAGCGGATCGATGCCTTCCGGGCTGCGCACGGCTTGGGCAGCCTGGTTGAAGATGTCGTAGGAGAAGGCGTCGCCGGGGTGCGACAGTGTCCCGTAGCGATCCGGCGAGACGCCTTTCAGGAAGATCGGAAAGCCGATGTCGATCGTGCCCGGCGCCGCTTCGATCCCGCGGAACTGGGCGCTGACGCCCACATAGGCGGCGCCCTCGCGGAACTGTTGGACGTGCGACATCGTGAGGTTCGGCGCGGCGTCGAGACCGCCGCTGACGTTGAACCACTCGACCACCACCGTGCCGTTGAAGTCCGCCGGATCGCTCGGTCGAATGACCAGGATGCGGCTCGTGTAGTCGGCCTCATCGGGACCGACCTCGGTGGCCCAACGACCGTCCGGGGTCAGCTCCTCGGTCGCGGCGAACGAGCGGGCGGTGCCGGAGATGAAGTACTCGTGCTGCTCGTAGCCGATCAGGCTCAGATCGAAACCGATGCCCTGGTAGAAGGGGCTGCCGACCTCGGGCGGGAGCGAGACCTCGGGGTTCGGTGTCGGGATCGGGTCGCCGATCGTGGGCACGGGAGCCTCCGTGGTCGTCGTGGTCGCCGGCTCGGTGGTGGTCGTCGTGGACGTCGCCGCCGATGTCGTCGTCGTGGTCGTCTCCTCGGGCGGGTCGGCCGACTCGCTGTCGTCCCCGCACGCCGCAGCGAGCAGCGTCCACGCGGTCACGAGGAACAGGACGCGGGACAGGGACGAGCGGCGGCGCATGGCGCGAGCCTCGCCTATGCGACCTGATCGAGCCAGTCCACCATCGCCTGCGCCAGTGGCTCGCCGACGTCGTCCTGGACGAAGTGACTGGCGTCCTCGAAGACCTGATGCGGCTGCCCGGCCGTGCCCGGGATGAGCGCGCGAAGGTCCGCGTCGAGGTGGCCGAGGACGAAATCCGCTCGTCCCCACAGGGTCAGGACCGGCTTCGTCCAGCCGGCGAGCACCTCTCGGGCGGCGATGTTCGCGGCGACGCCGTCGTGTTCCGGCGTGATGGGGACGAGGCACGGGAACTCGCGGGCGCCGGCGAGGTACGACTCGTCCGGGAACGGGGCGCGGTAGGCGTCCTGCTCCGCCTCCGTCAGCTCGCGGGTGGCGATCGCTCCCTGGAGGAGTTGGCCGCAGTCGAACGGGTCGGCGGTCTGGGAGAGATTCAACCAGAAATCGAAGCCGTCGCCGAGCGACTCGCCGATGGGAAGGCCCGTGTTGCCGGCACAGAGGAACGCGAAGTCGTCGGGTCGTTCGGCCGCCACGCGAAGCCCGATGAGTCCGCCCCAGTCCTGCACGAACGTGGCAAGCGGCCCGATCGACGGATCGCTTGCGAGGATCTGGTCGAGGAATTGGTGCATCCAGCCGACGTGGCCGTCGTACGTGTACGCCGAGCGCTCGGTGGGCTTGTCGCTGCGACCGAAACCGATCAGGTCCGGAGCGATGATCCGATGCCCGGCCTCCACCAGAGTCGGGATCATGCGGCGGTACAGGTAGGACCACGACGGTTCGCCGTGGAGCAGCAGGACGGTGGGCTTCGAGCCGTCCGTCGGGCCCTCGTCGAGGTACGCCATGCGGAAACCGTCGACCTCGAGATAGTTCGGTTCCCACGGGAAATCGGGGAGATCGGTGAACCGCTCGTCGGGCGTGCGCAGGAACGGAACGCCGGCGGCAGTGCTCTGGGTGCTCATGGGAGGGACCGTAGGGGTTGCGGCTACGGTCACGCCATGGCTGAGCTGAACCAGACGGGCCGAACGCCCGACGACGTGATCGCCGAACTCGAGCGCAAGCGGGTCGACGACGTGAAGTGGGAGGACGGTCGCGCCTTCGGGATGGTCTACGACGGCGGCCCGGGCGTGCACGAGGTGGCGGAACGAGCCGCGCGGATCTACCTCCACGAGAACGCGCTCAACACCAAGGCGTTCCCGTCGCTCGGCGCGATCCAGTCCGAGGTCGTCGGTTGGACGGCCGACCTGCTCAACGGCCCCACCGCAGCCGGGTTCCTCACCAGTGGCGGCACCGAATCGATCCTGTGCGCCGTCAAGGCCGCGCGGGAACGGGCGAAGGCCGAACGCGGGATCGAGGCGCCGGAGATGATCGTTGCGGAGAGCGCTCACGCTGCCTTTCACAAGGGCGCCCACCTCTTCGGGTTGACGCTGCACAAGACCCCGGTGCTCGACGACTGGACGGTCGACGTCGATGCCATGGCCGCCATGGTCAACGAGAACACGGCCCTGATCGTGGGCTCGGCCCCCCAGTATCCGCAGGGGGTCATCGACCCGATCCCGGAGATCGCCGCGCTCGCGGCCGAGGCGGGCGCGAACTGTCATGTCGACGCGTGCATGGGCGGCTTCGTGCTCCCGTTCGCGGAGCGGCTCGGACGCGACGTCGGCCTGTGGGACTTCCGGGTCGAGGGGGTCACCTCGATCTCGGCTGACATCCACAAGCTCGGCTACGCACCGAAGGGAGTGTCGGTCATCCTCCATCGCACCAAGGAGCTGCGGCGCTACCAGACCTTCGTGTTCGACGACTGGCTCGGTGGGTTCTACGCCTCGCCGAACCTCCAGGGCACGCGGTCGGGATTGCCGATGGCCGCGGCCTGGGCGGTGATGCAGCACCTCGGCGTGGACGGCTACGTCGCGCTCACCGAACAGGCATTGCGCAACGCGGACGCGATGCGGGAGGGCGTGGCTGCGATCGACGGGATCCGGGTGCTGGGCGACGGCGACTTCCATCTCGTGGCGATCGCCACGGACCCC
>BQJV01000240.1 GCA_021604885.1 Acidimicrobiales bacterium | reverse complement strand
ATCGTCGCCGTGGAGCCCGAGCCGATCCTGCGGCCGCTGCCCTGCCCGGACGACACTGCGCATCTCGAGTCGATCCTCGCCGAAGCGGACCTCGACGTCGTCTGTGAGGACGGCATCCTGCGCGGCGAGGTCGCCGGGCTGGAGGTCGCCCGGATTCTCCACGGCCCCGATGGCCCCGTTCTCGAAGCGGGAGTCGGTCGCTTCGACCGCGAAGCCGGGGCCCTGCTGCACGCGGGCCGCGATGTCGACGAGTCGGTCCGTGCGACCGTGGAGCAGGTGCGTCCGCATCGCGTCCCCGGCGCGCCTTCGCACGCTGTGAACCGCCTCGCTCGCGAGCGCTGGTTGCGCCACGAGGTCGTGGACGCCCCCGATTCGGTCGACATCGACATGCCCGCGCTCGTGGAGCCGATCCCGCCGCGGACGAACCTCCTCGAGCAGGTCCCGGCGGCGCTGATGGGCACCGACGGCGACCGCTCGATCCTCGTCGTGTGTTCGGTCGGGGTGGATCTCGGTCTCGTGCCGGCGATCGCCGATCTCGTCGCCGTGCATTCGCCCGACGAGGTCAGGCTCGTCGTTCCCGAACGGGACCGTCTGCCGCACCTCGAGCGGTTGCTGGCCCGTCTTCCGGTCCCCGCGACGTTCCGGCACATCCCCGTGCCGTGGGCTGACTGAGCCGACAACCCACGTCCTGGGTCGAAAGACCCACATTTTGCTAAAGGACCCGGGTCCGCGCCCCGAAGACCATGCCTAGGTGTGGGCACAATCGAGGAGACCGGACATGAAGAAGTGGGTCGCAGCAGCCGCAGTGTGCGCGTTGCTGACAACGGGGTGTGAAGAAGCGTTCAACAGTGCGTCCGGAGGGCTGGACGATCCCCAGGAACTCCCGACCATCGATCCCGGCCAGACCGGGGTTGAACGCAACGTCGACACCACCGCACTCGGCGATCCGCGGGTCGGAGAGCCGGGTGACCCGGTGACGCTGCCGGCGCCGCCGCAGGTGTCGATCCCGATTCTCGAGACGGACGGTCTGACCCTGATCTGGGCGACCGACCGCAACGGCCCCGCCGCCGGCGATCTCGCCAGCGCGACCATCGGGGAGCCGTTCGAGGTGCGACTCGAGGTCACCGACGAGACCATCGATCGCGTCGAGTGGTACATCGACGACGTGCTCTTCCGCGACGACGACATCCAGGCGCCGTTCAACCTTCGCTACACGGGTGTGTTGCCGATCGACGGGGAGTTCGACTCCGATCAGGGGCTCGACAACTCGTGGCTGTTCGAACCGGGCGAGACCTACGCGATCCAGGCGATCGTGCATCGCGGTGACCTGGCCGTGACGATCGAAGCCGAGTTCACGATCGAGGGTGCCGCTGCGCCGGCGCCGACCACCACGGCCCCGCCGGCCACCACGACGACCGCCCCGCCGGCCACCACCACGGCGCCGCCCGCGACGACCACCACGGCCCCGCCGGCCACCACGACGACAGCGCCGCCCGCGACCACGACGACGGCCCCGCCCTCCTCGGAGGACGGCCGTCCGATCGTGATGGCGAATGCGAGCACCGTGCTCGACCAGCCCAACACGATCTACGACTTCAACTTCTCGTCTCCGGGCGAGGTCGTGATCGAGGCCAGCAACGTCGAGGCCCGCAACATCCGCGGCGGTGGTGCCCGTCGCATCGGCGTGCGCAACGGTGAGAGCTTCACGGACTCCGGATTCCGGAACTTCGAGTTCACGTTCGCCCACATCCAGATGTCCGACGGGGCGACGGTCACCCGTCCGTACTTCATCGACGGCACGGACGTGAACAGCCAGCCCAACGTCGGTGACGGCGACATCATGCAGCTCTTCGCCTACGAGGGCGACATCGTCGATCCGCTGATCGACGGCGTCACGATCTACGGCAAGCGACGGCCCAACGGGTCCGATGCGCACAACGACGGCATCCAGTTCACCGGCATGTCCGGTGGTGAGGTCGTCAACCCGACGATCCGCAACTCCACCGTCTACGGGGCTTCGTCGGCGGCCATCCAGGCCAAGCATGTGGTCGGATTGTTCACCATCGAGAACACCACGCTCTCCGAGGAGTTCGAGTCGTACCACGCGGTGATCGCGAAGCCGGGCAACAGCTCCTCGCAGATGCTCTGGCGCAACAACACCCTCCTCGATGGCGCCTCCGTCGCGGCGACCGATGGCTGGTCGGTGCACCCGAGCAGCAACGGCACCGGCGGCAACGTCACCATCAACTGAGGGTCGGCGGACCGTCCGCGGGCGAGCAGTAGGCTCGCCCGCGATGGTGGCCACCTGTCCTGCGTGTGGCTCGGCGAACACCGAGTCCCTGATGACGATCCCCGCGATGCCTGTGCACGTGGGCCTGCTGTGGACGTCGCGCGATGCGGCCACGGGCTGTGACCAGGCCGAGATGGCCCTGTCGCTGTGCGCCCACTGCGGCTACGTGTGGAACGCGGCGTTCGACATCGAGAAGATGGACTACGAGCAGGACTACGACAACGCCCTGCACCACTCGCCGAAGTTCGCCACGTGGGAGGCGGACCTCGCCAAGGGTCTCGTCGCCCGACACGGCCTGCGGGGACGGCGTCTCGCCGAGATCGGTCCGGGCGACGGTCGTTTCCTCGCCAACCTCGCGATCGAGGGTGGCAACACCGGTATCGGTATCGAACCCGGCCACAATCCGGACCGCGTCTCGGATCTCGTCGCGCAGGCCGACGTCGAGATCCACGACGAGTACGCCGATGCCGACAGCCTGCGGGGCCACGAGGTCGACTTCGTCTCCTCGCGCCATGTGCTCGAACACCTGCCCGAGCCGATGATGCTCATCGACACGATCCGCGGCGGGATCGTGCAGGGCGGCGGGGTCTACATCGAGGTGCCGAACTTCTCCTGGGCGCTCGACCGGGGTGCGTTCGAGGACCTGATGTACGAGCATTGCGGCTACTACACGCCGGAGACGCTGGCGCATCTCATGAGCCGCGCCGGGTTCTCCGAGATCGTCGCCGCGCCGACCTTCGACGGCCTGTTCGCCGCGGTCGAAGCCGTGGTCGCGGCGGGTGTCCCGCACAACGATCCGATCGACCCGGCGATCGTGGATCGCATCCGCGCAGACGTCCACGCCCTGGCCGCTCGCATCGATGCCGTCAGCACCGAATTCGCGGCCCGACGCGACAGCGGACAGAAGCTAGCGGCCTGGGGCGGCGGTGCTCGCGCCGTGGGCCTGCTGAACCTCGTTCCGGACGCCGATGCCATCGAGTGGGTCGTCGACATCAACCCCCGCAAACAGGGCACGTTCGTCACCGGCACGGGCCACGCCATCGTTGCGCCCGACACGCTCCGTGAGACTCGCCCCGACGCCGTACTGGTGGTGAATCCTGTCTACACCGATGAGATCGCCCGAATGCTCACAGATCTCGGGGTAGATGCCGACTTGATCAGCATCTGAGAGGAGTCCGTTTCCCCCATGGCTGGACAAGCAGAAACCGCGTCACTCACCGGCGGCCCGTGCCGCTTCTGCGGCACCGAGTTGACCGAAACGTTCATCGACCTCGGCAAGTCGCCCCTGTGTGAGACCTTCCTCACCCAGGAGCAGTTGCTCGAGGGCGAGAACTTCTACCCCCTGCACGCCTGGGTGTGCCACGAGTGCTTCCTGGTGCAACTCCAGGAGTTCGTGAGCCCGGACGAGATCTTCCGCGAGTACGCGTACTTCTCCTCGTACAGCAACGCCTGGCTCGAGCACTGCTCGAACTATGTGGACCAGATGACCGACCAGCTCGGTCTCGGCGCCGATTCGATGGTGGTCGAGCTCGCGAGCAACGACGGCTACCTGCTCCAGTACTTCCTCCAGAAGGACATCCCCGTGCTCGGCGTCGAGCCGGCCCTCAACGTGGCCAAGGTCGCGGAGGAGGAGCGGGGCGTGCCGACCCGAACCGAGTTCTTCGGCAAGGAGTTCGCGTCCAAGCTCGCCGAGGAGGGCATCCAGGCCGACCTCGTGCTGGGCAACAACGTCATGGCGCAGGTGCCCGACCTGAACGACTTCGTCGGCGGCATGCCGATCATCCTGGCGCCGCACGGCACCGTCACGATCGAGTTCCCGCACCTGCTGCGCACGATGGACGAGAACCAGTTCGATCAGGTGTACCACGAGCATTTCTCGTACTTCTCGCTCGTGACGACGGAGCGGATCTTCGCGGCCCACGGCATGCGGATCTACGACGTCGAGGAGCTGTGGACCCACGGCGGCTCGATCCGGATCTTCGCCTGCCACGCGGATCACTCGCTCGAAGAGACGGAGCGACTGCGCGAGCTGCGACAGCGCGAGCTCGACCTCGGCACCGAGACCCTGGACTACTACCGCGACTTCGCGGCCCGCATCGTGAACCTGCGTCACGACGTCCTGACCTTCCTCATCCAGGCGAAGCGCGCCGGGAAGCGCGTGGTCGGGTACGGCGCCCCCGGCAAGGGCAACACGTTGCTCAACTACATCGGGATCCGCGAGGACCTCATCGAGTTCACCGTCGATCGCAACCCGTACAAGCACGGCCGCTTCACGCCGGGAACGCACATTCCGATCCACGACCCCGAGATCCTGGAGACGGAGAAGGCCGACTACGTCTTCATCCTCCCGTGGAACCTCACGGACGAGATCACCAAGCAGCTCGCCCACCTCGGTGAGCAGGGCACCCGGTTCGTGCGTCCCGTTCCCGGCCTGACGATCCTGGGCGAGGAGTAGACGATGAAGGTCGTGCTGTTCTGTGGCGGTCGGGGGATGCGCATGCGCGAGTTCTCCGAGAACATCCCGAAGCCGATGGTGCCCGTGGGGCCCCGGCCGATCCTGTGGCACCTGATGCGGTACTACGCGCACTACGGCCACACGGATTTCGTGATCTGTCTCGGCTACAAGGGCGACCACATCAAGCGCTACTTCCTCGACTACGAGGAGTGGCTCTCCAACGACTTCGTGCTGCGGGGCGGCAACGGCAGCGGCGACGTCGCCGTGGAGATGCTCAACACGGACCTCGACAACTGGAACATCACCTTCGTCGACACCGGCCTCGACGCGAACATCGGGCAGCGTCTCGTCGCGGTGCGTGAACACCTCGCCGGCGAGGAGATGTTCCTCGCGAACTACGGCGACGGGCTGTCGGACTGCCCGATCGACGTCATGGTGGACGAGGTGGCAGCCGACCCGGAGATCATCGGCAACTTCTTGTGCGTGCCGCCGAGCCAGTCCTTCCACGTCGTGGAGATCGACGTCGACAACCGCGCCACCGACTTCGCCGAAGCCGACTCCGCGGATGTCTGGGTCAACGGTGGCTACTTCGTGTTCCGCCAGGAACTCTTCGACTACATCCGGCCGGGTGAGGAGCTCGTCTACGAGCCGTTCCGGCGGCTCATGGACGAGCGTCGTCTCCTCGCCCATCGCCACGAGAGCTTTTGGATGGGCATGGACACCTTCAAGGACCGCCAGGAACTCGACGACATGCACCAGGCCGGCGCGGCCCCGTGGGAGAAGTGGATCTAGCGATCATGCTGCCCCTCCTGCCCGCTCCCACCGACGAGCCCCTCCGGGTGCTGTGTCTCGCCGCGCACGCGGACGACGTGGAG
>BQJV01000239.1 GCA_021604885.1 Acidimicrobiales bacterium | reverse complement strand
GCAGGGTCCCGCTGGCGTTGAACACGTGCGTGAAGAGGGTCGCCCCGGCATCGACCGCCGCTCCCACCTGCTGATCCGTCGCACCGGTGTGGCCGAGTGCGGCCACGATGGCCCGCTCGGCGAGGCGGGAGATCGCCTCCTCTGCGCCGTCGCGCTCGGGGCCCAGGGTCACGATTGACACGATCTCCGGAAGACCAGCCAGCCACTCGACGTCGACCGGACCCTCAGCGACGCTCGCATGGGCGCCGTGCTGCGTGCCGAGGAACGGCCCCTCGAGATGGACGCCGACGACGTCGGCGCCGGCTGCCTCATGTCCCGCGACGCGGGCGAGTCGTCGATCGAGCACGTCGAGCGGGGCGGAGACCAGCGTCGGACACCACGAGGTCACGCCCTGAGCCGTGAGGAGCCCACCGAGGCGGGCCCAGCTCGCGTCGTCAGCGGTCGCCACGTCCACGTCGTCGTGCCCGTTGACCTGGAGGTCGACGAATCCCGGCGCGACGATCTCGAACTCCGGTGCGACACACGGTCGGACGTCGGCGATCACCCCGCGTTCGACGACGACCTCGTGGTCGACGAGGAAGCCGTCCGGGGTGAGGACGCGACGACCGCCGATGGCGCCGATCGAGCTAGTCCCGATCGCGCAGTTCGCGGCGCAGGATCTTGCCGGAGGCCGACTTCGGAATCGCGTCGATCTCCTCGAGAAGACGGATCTGCTTGTAGCTGACCAGGTGTTCGCCCACGAACTCCTGGACCTCGTCCAGCGTGACCGTTGCGCCGGGCGCGACCTGGATGAACGCCTTCGGCAGTTCACCCGCCGCCTCGTCGGGCACACCGATGACCGCCACGTCGACAATCGCAGGATGCGTGATCAGCAGGGCCTCGAGTTCCGCCGGCGGCACCTGGAAGCCGTTGTACTTGATGAGCTCCTTGATGCGATCGACGATCGAGTAGTGGCCCGCCTCGTCGATGACGGCGACGTCACCGGTGTGCAGCCATCCGTCGGCGTCGATGGTGTCCGCGGTGGCCTGTTCGTTGTTGAGGTAGCCCTTCATCACCATCGGGCCGCGGACCCAGAGCTCGCCTCGCTCGCCGACCGGTTGGTCCTCGCCGGTCTCGGGGTCGACGATGCGGCACTCGACGTTCGAGATCGCGACGCCGCTGGTGCCGGGCCGACCGTGACCCTCCACCGTGCTGTGCGACACCGGACTCAGCTCCGTCATGCCGTAGCCCTGGACGACCTCGACCCCGATGCGGGCGCCGGCCTCGTTGGCGAGGTCGGCACCGAGCGGCGCGGCGCCGGAGAACACCTGCTTCAGCGACGACAGGTCGTAGGTCTCGACCTGGGGCGCCTTCGCGAGACCGAGCACCATCGGCGGGACGGCGAAGAACCGCGTGATCTTCTCGCTCTGCACCAGACCCAACGCCGCGTCGAGATCGAAGCGCGGCATCGTCACGACCTTCACCCCGTTTGCGATCAGGCCGTTCATCAGCACCTGCATGCCGTAGATGTGGAAGAACGGAAGCGCGGCGAGCGCAGCCTCGTCGCCCTCGTAGGTGAGGACGTGTTCCATCTGGCAGATGTTCGCCACGAGATTGGTGTGCGTGAGCATGACGCCCTTCGGCAACCCGGTGGTGCCGGAGGAGTAGGGCAGCACGACGACGTGATCGTGCACGTCGACCGCCACCTGCTCGATCGGATCGCCGAACAGCGACGCCATCGGCGTGGCCCCGTCCGCCTCGCCCATGACGAAGAGCTCCGTGACATCGGTGCCCTCCATCGCCTCGGCCGCGACCGGCAGGAACATCGGAACCGTGAGGAGCAGCGTGGCGCCCGCGTCCTGGAGCTGGAAACGCACCTCACCGGCGCCGTACGTCGGATTGATTGTGGTGATGGTGCCGCCGGCGACCGCGACCGCATGGAAGACGATCGCGTACTCCGGCACGTTCGGCGCCATGATCCCGAGCGTGGAACCGGGGCCGAAGCCGCGTGACTTGAGGCCGCCCGCCATGCGGTGCACGGCGTCGCTCAGCTCCGCGTAGGTGTACGTCGACGACGCCCCGTCGGTGATCGCCACCGCGTCGGGCGTCTCGGCTGCCTTCTGCAGCACGTAGGCGCTGACGGCGACCGCGGGGATGTCGACGTCGGGGAGCGGACTCTTGTGGATGATCACGGCGTACCTCTCTTCCGGAGCCGCGCATCGTAGCAAACGAGCCGGAGTGGGCTGAATGGACCTTTCTCATGGGCCGAACGACTCATCCGCCTTCCCCCACCACGGTTCTGACCCGTAGCGTGAGGTCATGCCCACTGGAGCGAGACACATCGACCGGCTGCTCCCCCGCCACGAGCCGCCGGACGACCTGGAACTGGACTGGAACGTGCACATGGCGCGTGCCGGTTTCCGTCGGAAGGAAGAGCTGTACCGACGCGGGGTCGTGTGCGATCTCTCGCTCGAAGGCGCCCTCATCCGCGTCGACGAGGCGGACAAGCACCAGGTCGGCGACGAGGTCCCGGTGCGTTTCCGAGGCCTCGACGGCACGGCGACGATCCGCCACATCCAGCGGACCGAGGACGACGAGTTCCACTTCGGTGTGCACTTCGAGCCGGCGCCGGACTTCCGCGACGCCATCGACCTCGCGGTCGGCGAGCTCCGGGGTCACGCAGTCGAACTCACTGCGGCCTGGAACCGCCAGAACTGACCGCCAGGCCCGGCGTCAGGCCGCGGCTTCGAACGCGGCGAGGACCCGATCGGGCTCGGCGTGTTCGGCGATGCGGTCGTGGAGGACCTTCTGCTGCTCCGCGGCCGCGAGCTTCGGCTGCTGGACGGTGGCCCACTCCACCAGACCCGACCAGAAGCGGTCGATCAGGTCGGCGCCGCTGACCGTGCCACCGTCGAGCGTGCGGAACGACACGGACCGCATCTCGCCGAGATAGATGTTCAGTGAGCGAACGTGGATGGCCTCGTCGATGCGGATCCGCTCGACGATCTCCGCCGCCAGCTCGGCGTCCGCGCGGCGGTCGGTGAACACGTCGGGCGTCCGCAGAATCTGCTGGGTGTCGGCGAAACCCAGCTCGGCGCGGAACTCGATGATCAACAGGTTGGCGAGGAAGGACACCATCCCTTCGATCTCCGGCGGGACCTCGGGGACATGACGGGTACCCGCATCCTCGCGGCCGATGTTCTCCGGAGGCTCCACGTCGGGGTATGCGCCCGGCCCGAAGGCGAGGTCGCGCGCCGCGAACCACATGGCGTCGTGACCGCCGATGCCCTCGGCCGGCTGGCCGCCCTCATCGAGCCCGTGGGCGAGGAGCAGTCCCTTGTTGAGGTGGCCGATCGCCATCTCGGAGATGTCCTCGACGATGACGGACTGGAGATCCGGGAAGGTCATCTCGGCCAGGAGGCGGCCCCTGGCCTCGATCTTGCCGATGATCGTGAGCGAGTTCCAGAAGGACTGACCGAGGCCGTTGCGCAGCAGCACGAGCTGCTGTTCGGCGGTGGGCATGCGCAACCCCTCGAGCAGATCGGCGGTCGCGCCGAACGGCGCGCCGCCACGCTCGTGCAACGCGGTTTCCCACGCATCGAGGGCGACTTCACGCACGAGGGCTCGGGGCGGCTGGTACGACCCGTCGGCGAGGAACCCGCCGTGCAGCCGCTCGCCGAGGACGACATGATCCTGCGCGTACTCGTGGTCGGTGACCAGTTCCGCTTCGGTGTAGGTCAACTTCCCAGCCATCTCATTCCCAGCCATGGCGTTCACTGTACGCGGACCAGGAACCGGTCGAGGCCCCGCAGGTTGATGCGGCCGTTCCACACCGGCTCGCCGCTCGGCTCCGCGTTCGGGAAACGGCGCAGGAAGCGACCGATCGCCACCTGACCCTCGAGCTTCGCGAGCGAGGCGCCCAGGCAGTAGTGGATGCCGCTGCCGAACGAGACGTGCTGGCCGGCATCCGGCCGGGAGAGATCCAGCTGTTCGGCTGTCGGGCCGAACTTCGCGGGGTCGTGGTTGGCCGAGGCGAGCGATGTCTGCACGAACGACTTCGCGGGCACCGTCACGCCGTCGATCTCGGTGTCCTTCAGGGTGATCCGGCGGGAGAACTGCACGGGTGAAACCCAGCGGAGCATCTCATCGACGGCATTGGCGTCGAGTGACGGGTCGTTGCGCCAGAGATCGGCCTGGTCCGGATGGGCGAGCAGCTCCTTGATGCCGGTGCCGATCAGGTTGACGGTGGTCTCGTGGCCGGCCACGAACAGCAGGTTCACCTGGTCCCGCAGCTCCTTCGGGGTCATCCGGTCGCCGGACTCCTCCGCGTCGATCATCGCGGTGAGGATGTCGTCAGCGGGGTTGGCCCGTTTCCAGTCGATCACCGTTTCGAGATAGCCCTCGAGGTTCCGGTTCGCCTCGCCGGCCTCTCGCATCTCGTCCTCGGTGATGATCGGGTCGAGCGTCTTGACGATTGCGCCGGACCAGTCGCGGATCTGGTCCTTGTCCGCCTCGGGAAGGCCGAGCATCTCGGAGATCACGTCGAACGGAAGCGGGAAGGCGAGTTCGCCGACGACATCGGCGGTGCCGGCCTCCTCCATCGTGTCGAGCATCCCGTCGACCATCTCCTCGATCCGGGGACGGAGCGCCTCGATCGTGCGAGGGGTGAAGGCCTTGCTGACCAGGCGACGGAGGCGGGTGTGGTCGGGCGGATCCATGCCGAGGATCGATTCGAATTCGTTGAACTCCGAGAACTCCTCGACCAACGCCGCCCGGTCCATGTCGTCGAAGTTCGCATTGCGGTCGTCGACGCTCATCTCCGGATCGCGCAACAGCGCGAACACATCGTCGTAGCGGAACAACGCATAGCCGCCGGTCAACAGCGCGTGGACCGGCTCTGCCTCGCGCATCTCGGCGAAGTGGGACCACGGATCGTCCGTGTATCCGTCCTGGAGCGGGTTGAAGAAGACGGCCGTCATGGCGCGACCGTAGCGCTAGCGTCCGTCGCGATGAATGGGATCCGGCCGACTGAGACAGATGACACACCCGAGGTGATCGCCCCGTGGGACGGTCGGCGGGTGCCCGTCACCCTGCTCGGCGGCTACCTCGGTGCGGGCAAGACCACGGTCGTCAACGCGGTGCTCGCCCGCACAGACCGCCCGATCGCGGTGCTCGTCAACGACGTCGGTGCCGTCAACGTCGACGCCTCGCTCGTGCGCCGACGCAACAGCGACACGATCGAACTCACCGACGGCTGTGTGTGCTGCAGCCTCGCCGGCGGGCTGGCGGCCGCATTCGACGGACTGCGGGCGCGCGACGAGCCGCCCGACCATGTCATCCTCGAACTCAGCGGCGTCGCCGACCCCGCCCGCGTCGCACCGTGGGCCGACAGCGACGGCTTCCGCCTCGACGGGATCGCCGTGCTCGTCGACACCGAACAGTTCATCGACCGGCTCGACGATCCGGCCACCGGCCCCTCGGTCGCCACCCAGACCGCGGCCGCCGACCTCTTCGTGTTGAGCAAGCTCGATCTCGCCGATCCCGGCCAGGCCGAACGCACCCGCGCTCGCCTGGCGGCCGATCACCCGGCAGTGCCGATCCTCGCCGCGGACGACGCGATCGCGACCGCGGCGTTCCTCGATCTCGG
>BQJV01000238.1 GCA_021604885.1 Acidimicrobiales bacterium | reverse complement strand
AACGCATGCGTCAGGGGCTGACCGAGGTGGACGCCCTGCGCGAGTGGGCCGACGTTGCCGACGTCGAGGCAATCGATCGTTTCGTGTCCGTGCTGGCGCTCAACCGCGAGACCGCCGATCTCGGCCGGCTCATCGCCGAGGAGGCCCGCTCGATCCGGCGTGAAGCGCAGCGAGACCTCATCGAGACCATCGAGAAGCGCAATCAGCAGGTCTGGATACCCGTCACCGTGGCGGCTCTCGTCCCCGGCGTGCTGCTCATGGGCGTTCCGTTCGTCGACGCCTTGTCCCTTTTCTCGACGTCGTGACAGCGACGTCGCCCGTTCCCAACGAGAGGAAACAGAATCATGAACCGATTGAGCATCGATCCTTCGGGGCCGATCCTGCGACGCACGCGACTTGGCGGCGAGCGTGGCGAGGGAGTGATCAGCACCGCCATCGCCGTGCTGATCATCGCCTTCCTCGGCGCCGCCATGTGGGTCGGGTTCAACGCGATCTGGACCGACACCGAGGGGAACATCCAGAACCAGGTCACCGACATCGGCTCGTGACCCGGACCGCCCCGCGGTCGGCCACCGAGGAGCGCGGGGCGGGGCTGTTCGCGACGTCCTTCGGCCTGCTGGTCTTCCTGCTCCTGATGTTCGCCGCGGTGCAGGTCCTCTTCAATCTCTACGCCACGTCGCTCGTCACGTCGGCGGGCTACGACGCGGCCCGCGAGGTCGCCGGCTTTCGGGCATCGGACGATCGGTGCGCCGCCGTGCGCGATGCCGAGGCGGCCTTCGTGGAGCAGCTCGGTGGCTACGGAGACGGCGGCTACGCCCGCCTGGAGTGGAGGTGCACGGATCCCGACACCGTGACCGTCCGGATCATCGCGCAGCACCCCACCATCCTTCCGACACGGCTCGGCGGCCTGGTCGGGCTCTCGGAGATGGACCGCACGATTTCGGTCCGAGTCGAGGACGACCGATGACCGGGCGCCTTCACGGCGACCGCGGCCAGGTCGGCGGGATCGAGGTCCTGCCGTTCGGGTTCCTGGTGTTCGTCAGCGGCACGCTGCTGTTCGTCAACGTGTGGGGGATCATCGACGCCAAGTTCGCCGTGACTGCGGCCTCCCGCGAGGCGACCAGGGCATACGTCGAGGCGGCCGATGCGACCGAAGCCCAGGCAGCGGCGATCGCCCACGCCGACGAGACCCTCACCGCCTACGGCCGCGACGGCAACCGAGCGTCCATCGACGTTCCGGCCCTCGACGCCGCCTTCGGCCGCTGCGCTCGGGTCACCATCACCGTGAGCTACGACGTGCCGGTCATCGCGATCCCGTGGATCGGTGGGCTCGGCCGGCTCGCCGCCGTCGAGTCGACGGCGAGCGAGCTCGTCGACCCGTTCCGCAGCGGGCTCGACGGTCCGGCCCGGTGCTGACATCGATGGGGCGCGATCGAGGAACCGTTCTCCTGCTGTTCCCGGCAGCGATCCTGATCATGTTCGTGCTCGGTGCGATCGTGATCGACGTGAGCCTCACACACGTCCGTGGCGACGAACTCGAGTCGGTGGCGGGATCCGCCGCGAACGACGCACTCGCTGGCCTCGATCTCGTGGCGCTGCGCTCCGGCGACGGCGTGCAGATCGATGTCGATCGAGCGACGACCTTTGCGGAGGCGGGAATCGCCGCCGGGGCCCTGCCGGAGGCCGAGCTGACCGAGCTGACCGTCGGGCTCGACGGCCAGGGCCGGACGGTCATCAGCGTGACGCTCGAACTCTCGGTGGACCTCGTCATGGCGCCGGCCGTCGGCGATCTCGACTCCGTCACGCTACGCCGCACCCGCAGCGCCACGATCCTCGGCTCGGACCTTCCCTGACCTGGCCGGTGCACCGGAGTGGCACGCGACCTCAGGCGAGGCCGGCGATGACCTCGGTGCAGTCGGGATCGTCGGCGAGCGGGATCCGTTCGCCGCAGGTGAGGCCGAAGTTCCGGTAGCCGGCGCCTGCCTCGTCGACGTCGTGGAGCGCGTCACACGAGAGTCCGTAGCCGTCCGTGCAGGAGTCGTAGTAGAGGTCGAGCAGCGGACTGTCGCCATAGTTCGCGGTGCCGGCCGACGTGACACAGTCGGTGTTGGTGCCGCCGCGACCGCCGCACGATTCGGCGAATGACTCGTACGCCGTGTCCGGCTCGGAGTCCCACCAGAGCTGATCGCAGGCTGCGTCGTCGCCCGCCTCGCACCAGTCGTAGAGCCGGTCCAGGGCCGCGTCGTCGCCATAGTCGTCGGAGCCCGAGCGTGTCTCCGGCGGGAGGTCGAAGGCTCCGGTGATCGTGGAGCCGCAGAAGCCGAGCACGATCCCGAGCTCGAACGGTGAACCGCCGTCCGTCCAGAGCAGCAGCCGCATGTCGAATCCCTCCAGCTCGAGGCGGTCGACGATGCAGTTCGCCGCCTCGATGTTGAGACCCGTCCGATCGATCAGGTCATCGCGCAATTCCACGAGCCAGGGTCGATCGGGGTTGGCGATGCTGGGCGGGTCGGGCACGGGGGCAGCGGTCGTTGTGGTCTCCGGGACCGTGGTGGTCGGCGCCACGGTGGTCGTGGTGGTCGTCGTTTCCGGCGCCGCCGTCGTCTCGGGCACGGAGGACGCGGCGGTCGTGGTGGTGGACTCGGGAGTGGCATCGGGCGACTCGTCGCCGCCGCACGCCGCGGCGAGAACCACCAGGACCGTCACCACGGTCGTCGTCATGAACCTTCGCGGCATCATCGCCCCTTCGCTCGGCGGCCAGGGTAGGGCGCGGTCCCCTAGAAGTAGATGATCTTCTTGGCCCGCTCGACGACCTCGTCGATGTCGTCGGTCCAGGCGCCGGTGCTCAGGTACTTCCAGCCGCCATCGCTGAGGATGAACACGATCGTTCCCTCGTCGAGCTTTTCCGCAGTGCGGATGGCACCGGCGAGCGCGGCGCCCGCGCTGATGCCGGAGAAAATCCCGATCTCGGCGAGCTTGCGGATCCACTCGAGGCTCTCACGGGGACGCACGATGCGCTTGCCGTCGAGGAGGTCCGGCCCGCCCCACTTCTCGTAGACGGGCGGGATGTAGCCCTCCTCGAGATTACGGAGCCCTTCGACCTGTTCGCCGATGGGCGGCTCGACGGCGAGGATCTTGACGTCCGGATTCTGTTCCTTCAGAAACGATCCGACGCCCATCAGCGTGCCGCTCGTGCCGAGGCCGGCCACGAAGTGGGTGATCTCGGGCACGTCCGCCCAGATCTCCGGGCCGGTCGTGTCGTAGTGGGCCTGGGGGTTGGCCTCGTTGGCGTACTGGTAGAGGAACACCCATTCGGGGTGCTCGTCGGCCAGCGCCTGGGCCCGACGCACGGCCCCGTTGCTGCCTTCGGCGCCCGGGCTGTCGATGATCTCGGCCCCGAACACCTCGAGCATCTGACGGCGTTCGATCGACACGTTCTCCGGGAGGACGATCTTGATCGGGTAGCCCCGCTCCTTGGCGATCATGGCCAGGGCGATGCCGGTGTTGCCCGAGCTCGGCTCGATGATCGTCTTGCCGGGCGTGAGGGTGCCGTCCTCCTCGGCCGCGAGGATCATCGCCCGGGCGATGCGGTCCTTCACGGACCCGCCGGGGTTCTGCCCCTCCATCTTGGCGAGGATGCGCACGTTGGGATTGGGGCTGAGGCGGCTGACGTCGACCATCGGCGTGTTGCCGATCATGTCGAGCACCGAGTTGTGGATCACCACGGGAGTCCCCTAATTCCGACCATTTCACTCGGGATTGTAGTGCCGGCCCGACGATTGCCAACCTCACGTCCCCGACACGAGGTCGCGACAGCGCGTATCGTCCTCGCCATGCCGACGCCGCCACGCCTCAGCCGCCGCGAACGCCTCGAGAGCGACCTGCGGATGCTCCGCACGTCGGCCAAGCTCGCCGGCGCGGCGAAGCACCGCGCGTCGAGCACCACGACGGTTGCCGACAAGTGGGAGGCGGTGGTCGACAAGCATCCGCACAAGGTCGCGATGATCGACGCGTCCGACGATGGCCGCGAGGTCACCTATCTCGAACTCGATCAGATGGCGAACCGGGTCGCCCACTGGGCGAAGGCGAACGAGCTCGCCCGGGGCGACGTGGTGGCCCTGTTGATGATGAACCGGCCGGAATACGTCGCCACATGGCTCGGTCTCGCAAAGCTCGGCATCACCTCCGCGCTGATCAACACGAACCTCACCGGCGAACCTCTGCGCCACTCGATCGACGTGTCGGGCGCCCGCCACATCGTCGTCGACGAGGAGCTCGCCGATCACTGGCAGGCCGTCCGCGGCAAGGAGCATCCCGTCGAGCTCGGCTTCGCGCCGGGCTGGGAGGAGATGGCGGAGCACTCGACGTCGCGCCCCAAGGCCGGCGAGCGGGAGGGGCTCACCTGCGGCGACCGACTGCTCTACATCTACACGAGTGGCACGACCGGCCTGCCGAAGGCCGCCAGCTTCAGCCACAGCAAGTACCTGACGGTGTCGCTGGCCTCCGCGGCGATGATGAACCTCGATCAGAAAGACCGCACGTACATCACGCTGCCGCTGTATCACACGGCCGGCGGCGTGATGGCGCTCGGTGGTGCGCTGCTTACCGGCGCGACGGCGGTGACCGTGCGCAAGTTCTCGGCGTCGCGCTTCTGGGACGACTGTGTGCAGCACGGCGCCACCACGTTCCAGTACATCGGCGAGCTGTGCCGCTATCTCGTCAACACGCCGAGCCATCCGCTCGAGCGGGCCCACGGTCTGCGGGTCGCCCTCGGCAACGGGCTGCGCCCGGACGTGTGGCCGGACTTCCAGGAGCGGTTCGGCATCCCGGACATCGTCGAGTTCTACGGGGCAACCGAGGGCACCGGTTCGCTGATCAACCTCGACAATCGCGTCGGCGCCATCGGCCGGATGCGCCCGCAGGTCGCTCGGCGGCTCGGGATGCACATCGTGAAGTACGACGTCGACGCGGACGAGATCGTGCGCGACGGCGATGGGCGCGTGATCGACGTCGGGCCCAACGAAGCCGGCGAGTTCATCAGTCGGATCAGCAACCTCACGCCGTTCGAGGGCTACCAGGACGAGGAGGCGACCGAGAAGAAGATCCTCCGCGGCGCCTTCAGCGACGGCGACGCGTACTTCCGGTCCGGCGACCTGCTCAGCCAGGACGAGGACGGGTACTACTACTTCGTCGATCGCATCGGCGACACGTTCCGCTGGAAGGGCGAGAACGTGTCGACCGCCGAGGTGGCCGCGGTGCTCGGGAAGGCCACCGGCGTTCTGGAGGCGAACGTCTACGGTGTGACCGTTCCCGGAGCTGATGGGCGGGCCGGCATGGCGACACTGGTCGTCGACGACTCGTTCACGACCGAGGCGCTCGCCGGGGAGTCTGCGGAGAATCTGCCGGCCTACGCGCGGCCGCTGTTCCTGCGTCTGCAGAGCGAGGTCGAGATCACCGGCACGTTCAAGCACCGCAAGATCGACAGCGTCAAGGAAGGCTTCGATCCGGCCGCGATCGACGATCCTCTCTGGTTCTTCGACTCCGACGAGAAGGCCTACGTCCCTCTCGACCCGCCCCTGTTCGCCCGCATCACCACCGGCGACGTCCGCCTCTAGCCGCTTCAACTGGGGTCTGACCCCCGCTTCAACTTGATGTG
>BQJV01000237.1 GCA_021604885.1 Acidimicrobiales bacterium | reverse complement strand
CCCCAAGCTCAACCGCACGGCCGCTGACGTCGTCCGCTTCATGATGGAAGCGGGCGAGATGGTCACGGCCACCCAGAGCCTGTCCGACGAGATGATCGAACTCTTCGCCGACGACATCGGCGCCGAGATTCGTCTCGTCGATCCGGGTGAGGAACAGGAAGTCGAACTCCAGAAGCTCCTGGAGGTCGACCCGGAGGCCGAGGCCGGCGCGCCCCTGCGCCCGCCGGTCATCACCGTCATGGGCCATGTCGACCACGGCAAGACCCTGCTCCTCGACCGCATTCGCAATGCGAATGTCGTCGAGGGCGAGGCCGGTGGCATCACCCAGCACATCGGCGCCTACCAGGTCGAGCGTGGCGGTCAGAAGATCACCTTCATCGACACACCGGGCCACGAGGCGTTCACCGCGATGCGGGCCCGCGGCGCCGGCTCCACCGACATCGTCATCCTGATGGTGGCGGCGGACGACGGCGTGATGCCGCAGACCATCGAGGCGATCAACCACGCGAAGGCCGCCGGCGTTCCGATCGTGGTTGCCGTCAACAAGATCGACCGCGACAACGCCGATCCCGACAAGGCCATCGCCGGCGTTGCCGAGCACGGCCTCGTTCCCGAGGAGTGGGGCGGCGACACGATCTTCCAGCGAGTGTCCGCGTTGAAGAACGAGGGCATCGACGAGCTGCTCGACCAGCTCCTCCTCGTTGCCGAGGTGGAGGATCTGCGAGCCGCTCCCGACGGTCGTGCTGCGGGCACGGTGCTCGAAGCGAACCTCGACATCGGGCGTGGCCCAGTGGCCACCGTGCTGGTGCAGCGGGGCACGCTCAAGGTCGGCGACCCGATGGTCGCCGGCGCGGCATGGGGACGTGTGCGCGCCCTCGTGAACGATCGCGGGGAGAACGTCGACGAAGCCGGTCCGTCCACGCCTGTCCAGGTGCTCGGCCTCAGCGAGGTCGCCGTGGCCGGTGACGACTTCGTCGTCGCACCGAGCGAGAAGGTTGCCGGCCGCGTGGCCGACACCCGCGAGCACTGGCAGCGTCAGTCGAGCCTCGGCCGTGAGGCCCATGCCCTGTCCGGTGGCGCCCGTCTCGAGGACATCTTCGAGCAGATCAAGCGGGGCGAAGCCGCCACGCTCAACATGGTCGTCAAGGCCGATGTGAACGGTTCGCTCGAAGCGGTCACCGAGTCGCTGCGCAAGCTCGAACGCGACGAGGTCAAGATCGGCTTCGTGCATCGTGGCGTCGGTGGCATCACGGAGAACGACATCCAGCTGGCCGCCGCGTCCAACGCGACGATCATCGGGTTCAACGTCCGTCCGGAGCGCAAGGCGCGTGATCTCGCCGAGCTCGAAGACGTCGAGATCCGCACCTACGAGATCATCTACAAGCTCCTCGAGGACATCGAGGCGGCGATGGTCGGCATGCTCGCACCGCGGTTCGAGGAGGTCGTCACCGGCGATGCCGAGGTCCGCGAGATCTTCAGCGTTCCCCGAATCGGCAAGATCGCCGGTTGCTACGTCACGAACGGCGTCATCCGTCGCAACTCCAAGGTCCGTTTCCTGCGCGAGGGCACGATCATCTGGAAGGGTTCGGTGCAGTCGCTCCGGCGCTTCAAGGAGGACGCGGCCGAGGTCGCGGCCGGCTACGAGTGCGGTATCGGTCTGTCGGACTTCCAGGATCTGAAGGACGGCGACGTCATCGAGACCTACGAGGAGCGGGAGATCGAGCGCACGCTCGACAGCTGACCCTCGGTGTCGACCTGATGCAGGTACTCGCCGTCGAATTTGATCTGCGCCTCCCGGGGTGCCAGTCGCTCAAGGACAAGCGAGCCGTGCTGCGGCCCGTCATCGACGGACTGCGCAATCGGCATCCGGTGTCCGTCGCGGAGACGGATCATCAGGAGCTCTGGCAACGTGGCGCGATCGGGGTCGCGGTCGTGTCGGAGACGTCGGGCCATGCACAGGCGATGATGGACGAGGCGGAACGATTCGTGTGGTCGTTCCCCGAGATCGAGGTGTTGTCCGCGACCGCTCGTTGGTTGGAGGAGGATTGATGGCCAGGAAAGGCAACAACAGCCGCAACCGGCGCCCGAACCCGGCGACCGCGAACCGCACCGCGCGGGTCGGTGAGCTGATCCGGCGCATCCTCGCGGAGGAGCTCGAGTATCTGGACGACGAGCGCCTGACGATGGTGTCCATCACCGACGTCGACGTCGACCGCGAACTCCACAAGGCCGTGATCTGGTTCACGACCCTCGACGGGGACGAGGACCCCGAGATCACCGAGGCCTTCGAAGAACTCCGCGGTCAGCTGCGCAAGGCGGTGAGCTCGCAGGCCCGTCTCCGCCAGACACCCCTGCTGGAGTTCCGGGCGGACATCACGCTCCGATCCGCCCAGCGGATCGAGGAGCTGCTGGCGAATGACGACCGGCCGCCGGTGCCCGACCTTCCCGCTGACGGCGAGGACCGTGGCGAAGAAGCCTGATCTCGGCCCCCACGGCGTCGTCGTCATCGACAAGCCGGCGGGCTGGACGAGCCATGACGTCGTCGCGAAGAGCCGCGGCGTGCTCGGCACACGCAAGGTCGGCCACAGCGGGACGCTCGATCCGGATGCCACCGGCGTGCTCGTGCTCGGCGTCGGGAAAGCCACCCGCCTCCTGCGGTTCCTGACCGAACTGCCGAAGTCGTACGTCGGCGAGATCGTGCTCGGCACGGAGACCGACACGCTCGACGCCGCCGGCGAGATCACGGCAACGCACGACATGTCGGCGGTCACCGACGACGCGGTCCGGTCGGCCGCCGCCGCCCTCACCGGTGCGATCGAGCAGATCCCGCCGATGGTGTCCGCGGTGAAGGTCGACGGCAAGCGGCTCCACGAGCTCGCCCGCGAGGGCAAGGTGGTCGACCGCAAACCCCGGCCCGTCACGGTGTTTCGCTACGACGTCGAGCCGCTCGACGGTGAGTCGGGGATCTGGCGTTGCGAGGTGGACTGCTCGTCAGGCACCTACGTGCGCACCCTGGCCGCCGATCTGGGCACAGCGCTCGGTGGGGGAGCGCACCTGCGGGCCCTGCGGCGCACGGCGGTGGGCGGCTACACACTCGACGACGCCGGCTCGATCGAGGAGCCGGTGCTGCTGCCCGTCGCGGCCGCCGTGCGTCACCTCCCGTCCGTCGTGGTGGACGAGCCGATGGCGCTGGACATCTCCCACGGGAAGCGGCTTGAACGCGAGCGTCTCGGCGTCGGTGAGGCAGACGGGCCGTGGGCGGTGCTCGACGAGGCGGGTGATCTCCTCGCCGTCTACGAGGCGCACAAGGGCGCCACGAAGCCTGCCGTCGTCATCCCCCGATAGCGTCTCGGGATGGAGATCCTGCACGATCGTGAGGACCGGCTTCCGGCATCGGTGTCGGTTGCGTCCACGATCGGCGTGTTCGACGGGGTCCACATCGGGCATCAGGCGGTGTTTCGCCAGGTCAGGGAGGCTGCGGATCGGCTCGACGTTGCCTCGGCAGTCGTCACGTTCGACACGCACCCGGCCTATGTCGTGCGGCCGGAGAGCGCCCCGCGGCTGCTGACGACGCTCGACCAGAAGTTGGAACTCATCGCCGCGCAGGGGATCGACTACACCTACGTCATCCACTTCGATCCGGCGCGGGCCGCCACCAATCCTGAGATCTTCGTGGAGCAGGTCTTCGTCGAGGCGCTCCACGCCCGGGCGATCGTGGTGGGGGAGGACTTCCACTTCGGCAAGGGCCGCAGCGGCAACGTCGAGGGGTTGCGTGAGATCGGCGCCGAGTGGGACTTCGAGGTCCACGCTCTCGAGCTCATCCGTCACAGCGAGGAGGCCCGCGAGCCGGTCTCGTCGACCAAGATCCGGCGGGCCCTGGCCGGCGGCGACGTGGATCGAGCCGCCCAGATGCTCGGACGCCCGTACTCCGTCCGTGGCGTGGTGGAGGCCGGAGACAAGCGGGGGTCCGGCATCGGCTTTCCGACGGCCAACCTTCCCGTGCCGAAGCAGATGGCCTGGCCGGCTGATGCGGTCTACGCCGGCTGGTGCGAGCGGGCCAACGGCGATCGCCACCCGTGCGCGATCAACATCGGCCGCCGACCGACGTTCTACGAACACACCGAGCAGTCGCTGCTCGAAGCCCACCTGATCGACTTCGAGGGCGATCTCTATGGTGAGCAGATCGATGTGTCGTTCGTCGAGTTCCTGCGCAGCGAGCGGAAGTTCGACGGGATCGAACAGCTGAGCGCGCAGCTCCGGGCCGACATCGCGGAGGCCCGCGCGCTCTTGACAGCCCCACGCAATTACTAGAACATGTTCTAGTAATGTTCACCGGACTCGTGGAAGAGGTGGGCACGGTTCGCTCCGTGACCCCGGTCGCCGACGGCGCCAAGGTCGTGATCGACGCGGCCGTCGTGCTCGAGGATGCGGTTATCGGCGCCTCGATCGCGGTCAACGGCTGTTGTCTGACGGTCGTCGAGATCGACGGCTCGGGGTGGACCGCCGATGCCGTTCCGGAAACGCTCGATCGCACGACCATCGGGGGCCTGGAGGCCGGTGACCGGGTGAACCTCGAACGGCCGCTCGCCGCCAACGGCCGCTATGGCGGCCATGTGGTGCAGGGTCACGTCGACGCCACCACCGCGGTCCGGTCGATCGAGGAGTTGGCCGACGGCTCGTTCCGCTACACGTTCGAACTCCCGGCCACGATGGCCGACTATGTGGTCGAGAAGGGCTCGATCGCCGTCGACGGCATCAGCCTCACCGTCGCCGCCGTGGCCGCCGCGTCGTTCTCGATCGCGGTGATTCCCCACACCCATGAGGTCACCACACTCGGAAGCCGTACCGTGGGGGACCGGGTCAATCTCGAAGCCGACGTGCTGGCCAAGTACGTCGAGCGACTGGTTCGTCCGTCGCTCTAGATCGGAGCTCACATGACCATGCTCGACGACATCGACGACGCAATCGAAGCCTTCCGGCGCGGCGAGTTCCTCGTCGTTGTCGACGATGAGGACCGCGAGAACGAGGGTGACCTCATCATCGCGGCTGACGCGCTCAGCGAGGAGAAGATGGCGTGGATGGTCCGCCACACCAGCGGCGTGATCTGCACGCCCATGACCGAGCAGCACGCCGACCGGCTCCAGCTGCCACTCATGGTCACCGAGAACACGGAAGCCCACCGCACCGCCTTCACTGTCACGATCGACCTCGTCGTCGGGAACACCACCGGCATCTCGGCCGGCGACCGGGCGCGCACCGTCATCGCCCTCGCCGATCCCGACCGATCGCCCCGCGAGTTCAGCCGCCCCGGCCACATCTTCCCGCTACGGGCCCGTCCCGGAGGCGTGCTCAAGCGGGCCGGCCACACCGAAGCCGCCGTGGATCTGTGCCGGCTGGCCGGCCGCCCGGAGGTCGCCGCGATCTGCGAGATGACCCACGACGACGGGTCGATGATGCGACTCACCGACTGCCGCGAGTTCGCCGACCACCACGGACTCCGACTGATCTCCATCGCCGATCTGATCCGCTTCCGGCGCCGCCGTGAGAAGCTCGTCGAGCACTTCGCTGCCGCGCGCGTGCCGACCGGCTATGGCGATTTCATGGCCCACGCGTATCGCTCGCTGCTCGACGAGGAGGAGCACGTCGCCTACGTGATGGGCGACGTCGAG
>BQJV01000236.1 GCA_021604885.1 Acidimicrobiales bacterium | reverse complement strand
GTGTGGACGTCCACGAATCCGGGCGTCACGATCAGGCCGGTGGCGTCGATGACCACCGCGGCCTCACCGTCGATCGAGGGTTCGACCGCGACGATGCGACCGTCATGGATCGCGATGTCGGCGATGCGCCGGTCGGCACCGGTGCCGTCGACGACGGTGCCGTTCGTGATGAGCAGGTCGTACATGGGGGTCTCCTCAGGAGGTCGAGCGAACGAGGCGTCCGGGACGGGCGCCGGTGTCGGTGTCATCGCGGCGGGTCACCACGCCGTTGACGACCGTGGCCTTGTAGCCACGGGCGAACTGGACGAACCGCTTGCCGCCGGCGGGGAGGTCCCGGGCGACCTTCGGCGGTTCGAGGGTCAGGTTGTCGAGATCGATCACGTTGAGATCCGCCTTGGCCCCGACCTCGATCGTGCCCCGGTCGGCGAACCCGAACAGGCGGGCGGTGTCGTGGGTCTGCTTCTTCACCACGAACTCCAGGTCGAGCTTCTCGCCCCGGCTGCGGTCGCGCGCCCAATGGGTCAGCAGCCAGGTCGGCTGGGAGGCATCACAGATCACACCACAGTGGGCCCCGCCGTCGGACAGACCGATCACGCCGGCCGGATGGGTGAGCATCTCGCGGAGTGCGTCGCCGTTGCCGTCCGCGTAGTTGAGGAACGGGAAGAGCAGCAGCGCCCGGCCCTCGTCCTCGAGCAGCATGTCGTAGAGCAGGTCGTCGACTTCGCGGCCCATGTCATCGGCCATCGCCTTGACCGTGCGATCCGGCCCGGGCTCGTAGTCCGGCGGATCCCCGAGCACATAGATGCGGTGCATCGATCCGAGGATGAACTGGGAGAACGGATTGTCCGTGTCGGGCGTCTCGGACAGGATCGCGGCCCGACGCTCCGGGCGACGGAGTTCGGCCACCAACTCGTCGAGGGGCAGGTCGCCGATCTCGTCCCAGCTCGGCCGCTGACGCCACGGGCTCAGCCCCTCGAGTCCGAGCAGGATGCCGTTCAGCCGGCCCGCGATCTGGGGATGCAGGGACGCGCCGTCCTCGACGGCGGCAACCGAACGGTCCATCAACTCCTTCCAGAGCTGCGGCTCGTCGTTGATCTGGACGAGCACGAACGAGACCGGCACGCCGGTGTCCTTCGAGATCTTGACCATCCAGTCGACTTCCTTGTGGGGTGCCACCACGTCCTCGCCGGCTGACCCCATCGGCGCCAATTCGAGCAGGCCACGGCCGGCATCGGCGCAGCCGCGGGCGAGTCCGTAGAGCTCATCCTCGGCCGCGAACGTGCCCGGGACGGGCTCGCCGTCCATCGCCGTGTGGGCGATGGTGCGGGAGGTCGACACGCCGAGTGCGCCGGCCTCGACCGCCTCGCGCACGAGGCCTCGCATCGCCTCGATCTCGTCGGCGGAGGCCGGTTCGTTCTTCGCCCCCCGCTCACCCATCACATAGGCGCGGACGGCGCCGTGGGCGACGAGGCAGCCGACGTCCATGCTCCACTCGCGCCGATCGAGATCGTCCAGGTACTCGGGGAACGACTCCCAGTTCCAGTCGATGCCCTCGCTCAACGCAGCGCCCGGGATGTCCTCAACGCCCTCCATCAGCTGGATGAGCCAATCCTCGGTGCCCGGCTTGACGGGGGCGAACCCCACGCCGCAGTTCCCGGTGACGATCGTGGTGACGCCGTGCGAGACCGACGGCTCGAGCACGGGGTCCCATGTGACCTGACCGTCGTAGTGCGTGTGGACGTCCACGAAGCCGGGCGTCACGACACAGCCCGCGGCGTCGACGACCTCGTCTGCGTCCGCACCGGCGAGGTCGCCGACCGCAGCGATGACTCCGTCGCGCACGCCCACGTCGGCAGCGCGGCGCTCGGCGCCGGTGCCGTCGACCACGGTGCCGTTCGTGATGAGCAGGTCGAACCGATCCGTCATGGGACCGAGCCTAGAACGCCGTTCGGCTCGGGGCCGAATGGGTCAGCGTGGCATCACCCGAGTCGCGTCCACCGTCATGTCGAACGTCTCGTCGCAACGCACGGGATCACCCGTCTCGAGACCCAGGGTGAACCAGGCCTGGCGCTGTTCAGCCGAGCCGTGCGTCCAGTTGTGTGGCGTCACGTCCCGGCCGGCCGACTCCTGGATGCGATCGTCGCCCACGGCCTCCGCGGCAGCCAGTCCCTCGGCGATGTCGCCGGGTTCGAGGGTGACCGCCGCGCTCGCCGGGCGCCGCGAGGCGACGCTCGCCCAGGTGCCCGCGAGACAGTCCGCCTGCAGTTCGAGCCGGATGGTCAGGGCGTTGGCCTCGGGTTGCGACGACGCCTGTGCCTGCGCGGCCCGGACCTCCCCGGACGTTCCGACGACGGTCTGCACGTGGTGTGCGACCTCGTGGGCGATCACGTACGCCTGCGCGAAGTCACCGGGCGCGCCGAACTGTGGGCCGGCGAGGATGTCGAAGAACGACTGGTCGAGGTACACGTATTCGTCGGCCGGGCAGTAGAAGGGCCCCGTCGCCGCCGTGGCGAACCCACAGCCATCGGTCTCCACATTGTCGAGGAAGATCACCATCGTGGCGCGCCGATAGTCGGCCAACGTCGACTCCCAGTAGTCCTGCACATCCGTGAACACGGCGCCGAGGAAGACGTTCTCCTCGGCGACATCGCCGCTGGTGTCGGACGAGCTGCCGAGCAGCGAGATCACGACCACGATCACGAGCCCGAGGATGCCGGCGCCGCCCACGCCGGCTCCCGCCTTTCCGCCGCGCGAGGTCGGCATCGGGAACGGCAGGCCACCGGACGCGCCACTCGATCGGGCTCGCCCGCGGTACTCGACGTCGCGGACTCGTGCGCCGCGTCGGATCTTGACCACCGTGTGCTCCCTGTCTCTCTTCGCCGGCTCTTCGCCGAAATGCCGTGTGGACCCTACGCCGTCATACAGCGAGGAGGTCCGCCAACGCGGTCAGATCCCGGTCGAGTCGGGCCGCCGTCGCTCGGTACACGTCGATGGGCTCGCCGGCCGGATCGGCGACCTCCTCGGCCGGGCGCCCGATCACCGGACCGGTTCGCTGCGCGCCGAGTTGCCGGATTCGCTCGATTCTCTCGCCCATCGTCGACGCTCCGTCGGGTTCGGGGGTTCCGCGCCACAAGCGGCGGAGCTCACCGGGCAGGAAGACGCGCGGGGCCAACGTCTGGTCGCGGGCCGTGACCGCACCGGCGTGGGTCCTCGTCATCGCGAGCACGAGATCGACGTCCAGGTGCGACGGATCGATCTTGCGGCTGCGATGGTCGCCGAGCGCGAGGCCCAACTCCTCCATGACCGTCACGGCATGGGGTGTCGCGCCACGCTCCGCCCACCCGAGGGTGCCCGCCGACTGCACGTCCGCCGCGATCCCGCGCTCTGAGAGCCGGGCCTGCAGGATCACCTCCGCCATGGGGGAACGACAGGTGTTGCCGGTGCAGACGGTCAACACACGCAGGGCGAACATCGACCCACGATGGCATGGCCCCGGATCGAGGTGCTACACCACGAGTCACCCGGCGACCGAGGAGATGCAGACATGCCCGGACCACTCGAAGGTGTGAAGGTCGTCGAACTCGGCGTGTGGATCGCCGGCCCCGCGGCCGGCGGCGTCCTGTCGGACTGGGGGGCGGACGTCATCAAGATCGAGCCGCTCACCGGCGATCCCGCCCGCACGTTCCAACGCATGCTCGGCAGTGACATGCCCACGAACCCGATCTTCGAGATGGACAACCGCTCGAAGCGTTCGATCGCCCTCGACCTCTCGACCGACGACGGGCTGGCGATCGCGAAGGAGCTGATCGCCGATGCGGACGTTTTCGTCACCAACGTGCGCATCGCCGGGCTCGACCGGCTCGGACTCGACCCCGACAGCCTCACGGCCGCCCATCCACGTCTCATCTACGCCGCGATCACCGGCTTCGGGCTCGAAGGACCGGACCGCGACAAGGCCGGCTACGACATCGCCGCGTTCTGGGCCCGCTCCGGCATCGCCCACCTGCTCGCACCGGAGGGCGAGGATCCGCCGTTCCAGCGGGGCGGCATGGGCGACCACAACGCCGGCCTCGCCGGGGCCGCGATGATCAGCGCCGCGCTCTACAACCGCGAACGCACCGGCCAGGGCCAGCTCGTTTCCACATCACTGTTCCGCGAGGGCGTGTTCACCATCGGCTTCGACCTGTCCGTGACCGTCGGTTGGGGCATCACACTGGGCACCGGCAAGCGCGAGACCATGCACAACCCGTCGACGAACAACTACGTCACCGGCGACGGTCGGCGATTCTGGGTCGTCGGCCTCGAAGCCGATCGCCACTGGCCGCCGATGGCGCGCGTGGTCGGTCATCCCGAATGGATCGACGATCCCCGCTGGGCGACGGCGATGGACCGGGCCATGAACGGCCAGGAGTTGATCCGGTCGCTGGACGAGATCTTCGTGACCAAGACGCTCGACGAATGGATCGAGATCTTCGACACCGAACCCGACTTCTTCTGGGCGCCCGTGAACTCGCCGGACGATCTGCTCGCCGACCCGCAGTTCCACGCCTCCGGCGCGCTCATCGAGGTCCCCGACGGTTCGACCGGCACGATGATGGTCGCGACCCCGTGCGACTTCCACGGCACGCCGTGGGCGGCGCGCAGCCTCGCCCCGCGGCTCGGCGAACACACCGAGGAGATCCTCGCCTCGCTCGGCCGCGGCGACGACGCCGAATCGCTGGCCGCGTCGGGAGCGGTCGGTCTGCCCGCCACACTGTAGGTCGTGTGGTGGACTGAACTCCGAGGACTCCTTGCCGTGGTGCTGGTCGCGGTCGGCATCGCGTCCGCGTGGGCGTGGATCGAGAATCGACCGGTCGAAGACCTGACACTCACGTCGTCCACGACGACCACCACCACGACGACCACCGTGCCTCCGCCGACGACCGTCGACCAGGACGCCCGCAACCTCGAGATCTGCAACGATGCCCGAGCGCTCGTCGACGAGGTCGCCCTCCTCCCGTCCGATGCCGGTCCCGGCCCGGTCGCCGAGCTCGCGCTCGTGTTCTGGCAGCGCGCCGAGGCGTTGTCCACGGGAGCGGCGCGCGCCGAGATGAGTGCCGTCGTCACCTACTACGAGGACTATCTGGAGACCGCGGCGCCGTTCGACTTCAGCACGACGAAGATCATCCTCGAGGGCGACAAGGAAAAGCTCCAGCAGCTGCTCACCCGGCCCGCACCCGGCTTGGCCGAGTCCCGTCAGGTCATCGGATTCGGTTGCGGGGTCGACGTGCCGACGCAGCCCAGCATGCGCGCCAGCGACTTCGAGGACCTGGAGGATCGTCTCCTCGATCCGGACGACGACGACTGATGTCCTATCCCCCGGAGCAACATCTCCTTCGCGACCTCGCCTTTCGCGGTGAGCGGACCGACAGCCTTGCCACGAACCGGATCACGGTGACCCCCGGCCTGCTCGACGCCCGAGGTGTCCGCCTCGGCGTCCTCGCCACGCTGGTCGACGTCACCGGCGCCGGGATCGCGCTCGCCTCGATCCGGCCGGACTGGATCGCCACTGCTGATCTCGGCGTCCACATCATCAAGCCGATCGAACGCGGCGAGGTCGAGGTGAGCTGCTCGCCGTTGCGCATCGGCCAGCGCTCACTCGTCGTCGACGCTCGGATCGTCGACACCGACGGCTCGCTCTGCGCCGTGGG
>BQJV01000235.1 GCA_021604885.1 Acidimicrobiales bacterium | reverse complement strand
CACCGATGCCGAGGTCGCCGAGGCTCGCCAGTCCTGCATCGACCAGGCGGCCAAGAAGTCCCGCGCCACCCTGCGCGGCTGACGGTCACTCCGCCTGGTGGCGGGCGGCCAGCCGGAGCAGGTCGTAGAGCGCGCCCTCCGCGATGGCCTCGTCCGTCGATTCCTCGAGGCCGACGTGGATCTCGATGGCGGCACCGTCGCGGCGGGTCGAACGAACCGGCCCGAGTGACCGGGCGAGCTCGAGCATCGCCCGGTTCTCCGCCAGGACGTGCATGAGAAGTGTCTCGTAGCCCGCGGCGACTGCGGTGCCGGCGAGAACGGCGATGAGCGCCCGGCCGATCCCACGGTTCTGGTAGTCGTCGGTGACCGCCACCGCCGCCTCGGCTGAGCTGGGGTCGTCGGCAACTTCGATGAGGCGAGCGACGCCTACGCCGAGCCCGGGTGGTGGAGCGTCCGCCCGGGGGTCGTAGGCCACCCACGCACGATGGGTGAGGTGATCGATCGTGGCCAGCCGCTCGGCGAGCGCATCGGGCAGCTCCTGCATGGGGCTGAAGAAGCGCAGAAAGCGCGAGCGTTCGGAGAGTCGAGCGAAGCCGCTGCGCAGCTCGTCGGCATCGGACGGGCGGATGGGTCGCAGCACGATGGCGGAGCCGTCTCGCAGCTCGTGACGTACGCCGTCGGGCGACAGGGGGAGGTCGAACCGCACCACGCTCGTGACGCTACCGGCGCGCAAGCTACGGTGCCCGCCATGCGTATCTGGCGATCCCACGAACTCGGCGAACCGCTCGCCGTCCTCCGACTCGAGGAGGACGAGGCGACGGACCCGGGCCCGGGTCAGGTGCAGGTTCGCACCACAGCGGTCGGACTCACCTTTCCCGATGTCCTGAGCTGCCGGGGCGACTACCAGATCCCCACCAAACTGCCGTACACGCCGGGCGGCGAGACGGCGGGAGTCGTCACCGCATTGGGTGACGGCGTCGACGGCATCGACGTCGGCGCGGCCGTCGCCGTTCTCGGCGGTGGGCTGCGGGAGATCAACAATGTCGGTGCGGGGGGTGTGTTCCCCTACCCGACGGGAGCGCTGTCGGCCGGCCAGGCCGCGGCGGTACCCGTCAACTACGGCACGGCATGGTTCGCCCTCCACGACCGGGCGCACGTGCAGCCCGGCGAAACCGTGCTCGTGACCGGCGCGGCGGGCGGCACCGGCACCGCGTGCATCCAGCTCGCGTTGGCGGCCGGGGCGGTCCCGATCGCTGTGGTCGGCGGCGAGGAGAAGGCGGCCGTCGTGCGGGGCCTCGGAGTCGAACACGTGGTCGACCATCAGCAGACCCCTGCGTGGGTCGACACCGTGCGGGAGCTGTCGGGCGGGGGAGTGGATGTCTGCTTCGATGCGGTCGGCGGCGATGCCTACCACCAGGCGCGTCGCTGCATGGCGTGGGACGGCCGGCTGCTCATCATCGGTTTCGTCGGTGGCATCGCCGACGCGCCCACCAACCACATCCTGCTCAAGAACTACAGCGTCGTCGGCGTGCACTGGGGCGCGTCGTTGATGCGGGACCCGGGTGCCGTCGCGAGACAGCTGGGTGAGGTCTTCGCCCTGGCGGAGCGCGGCGCGGTCGCGCCGCCGCTGTACCCGCCGTTCGCGTTCGAGGACGCGGCCCAGGCGCTCCAGGACCTCGCCGACCGCAAGGTCTACGGCAAGGCCGTCGTCGAGACCTGATGGACGCCCGAGAGGGGGACTCGTGAACGAACTCCGGGCCACGGCCCAGGCGCACCTCGTCCCGCACTTCACCAAGGGTGCGGCATGGCGCAACGACGACCTGCTGGTCATCGCTCGTGGTGAGGGCTGCTACGTCTACGACAGCGAGGGCACCGAGTACCTGGACGGTCTCTCCGGCCTCTTCTGCACCAACCTCGGGCACGGTCGCTCAGATCTGAGCGCCGCCGCAGCCAAACAGATGGACACCCTGGGGTTCTATCCGAACTGGGGTTTCGCGAACGAACCCGCCATCCGAGCTGCGGCGATGATCGCCGAGGAGGCGCCCGGCGACCTCGACGAGGTCTTCTTCGTCAACTCCGGTTCCGAGTCGATCGAGTCGGCCCTCAAGCTCGCCCGCAACTACCACCTGAGTCGGGGCGACGAGGGCCGCTACAAGGTCATCGCCCGCCAATGGGCCTACCACGGCACCACGCTCGGCGCGCTCGCCGTCACCGGTGTCGCACGACTCCGCGAACCGTTCCTGCCGATGATGGGCGATGGCGTACGCCATGTGCGCAACACGCTCGGCGATGCGGTTCCCGAAGGAGTGCCCGCCCGTGAACTCGAGTCGGTCAAGGCGATCGAGGAGATGATCCTGGCGGAGGGACCCGAGACCGTCGCCGCGGTGGTCGCCGAGCCGGTGCAGAACGGTCGTGGGGCGGTCGTGCCGCCCGTCGGTTACTGGCAGGAACTGCGCAGGATCTGTGACACCTACGGAGTCCTTCTCGTCGCCGACGAGGTCATCAACGCCTTCGGTCGCCTCGGGCACTTCTTCGGGAGCATCCGGTTCGATGTCGTTCCCGACATCATCACGTTCGCCAAGGGCGTCACGAGTGCCTATCAACCGCTCGGCGGCGTCGTGATCCGAAAGCCGCTCGTCGAGTCCATCTGGGACTCGCCGATGAACTCGTTCGTGCACGGCTCGACCTTCGGCGGCCATCCGGTTGCCACGGCGGTCGCCGCCGCCACGATCGAGGCCATGCGGGCCGAGGACGTGTGCGGTCATGTGCGCCGCCACGAGGACCATCTTCGCACCGGGTTGGAGACGTTGGCAGCCCGGCACGAGTGCGTCCGGGAGATTCGCGGCGTGGGCTACTTCTACGCGATCGAGCTCATGGCCGACTCCACCAATGGCGTTGATCTCGACGACGATCAGGCTGCCGCGCTCCAGGGAGGCGTGCTCGGCGGGTTCCTGCGCGACGCCCGTCTGCTCGTTCGGCCCGACGATCGCGGCGCGACGATGCTCGCGATCGCGCCGCCGCTCGTTGCCGATGTGGCGGTCCTCGACGATCTGTTGGCCCGTACGGATCAGGTGCTCGAGCGCACCACGAGTTGGCTCGCAGGTCGATGAGCGGTTCCGAGGCGTGGCCGTGATGGTCGCGTCGCAGGCCGGCTGATGGATCTCGCCGGCGGCGCCTTCGTCGTCGCCTGCGGTGTGGTGCTGTTCGGGGCCGTCGTGCGCGGGTTCACCGGCTTCGGTGCATCGCTGATCTGGATCAGCGGCCTCTCGTTCGTCATGGATCCGGACGAGGCCGTCCCGATCATCTTCTGTCTCGAGGTGATCGTCTCCGCCCAGCTCCTTCCGGCGTGTCGACACGATGTCGAATGGCCAACGCTGAGACACCTCGTGGTCGGCGTGATCGTCGGGATGCCGATCGGCGCGGTCGTTCTCATCGTGTTCGAGCCCGAGCCAATGCGTGTCGTCGTCGCGGGTGTCGTCCTCTTGTCCGTCGTCGCCCTCGCCACCGGCCGCTCGTTGCCGCTCGGGACCGGACGCGGCGGCATCGTCGGCACGGGCGTCGTCTCCGGCGTGCTCAACGGTGCGGCGGCCGCCGGCGGGCCGCCGGTCATCGTGCACTTCATGGGTTCTCGGGGCGGGATGGTGGTGAGTCGGGCCTCGTTGATCGCCTTCTTCGGGATCACCGACATCATCGGGATCGCGATCGTCGCGGCCACCGGCCTGCTCGACGGCGCGGCGCTGGTCCGAGCTGCGGCACTCGCGCCGATCATGCTCGTCGGCGCGGCGATCGGGGCTCGTGGGTTCGGATCCGCTGACGAGCAGACGGTCCGGCGCAGCGCCCTCGTGGTGCTCACCGTGCTCGGGATCCTGATGCTCGTCCGGAACCTCTGAGCGGAGAAGCAGGCCGAGTCCCGTCGACCCGCTACGGTCCCGGCCATGCGGACCCGAGCAATCGCCATCAGCCTCGTGGTCGCCCTCGCTGCCGCGGCCTGCGGCGATGACGGCGACTCGGCCACGTCCACGACGACCACCACGACGACGACCACGTCGACGAGCACCACGACGACGAGCACCACGTCGACCACGACCACCGAGGCGACGCCGGAGCCGTTGCGGATCAACGACCTGCAGGTCGTCGGGTCGCACAACTCGTACCACCTCCGGCCGATGCCGGATGCGTACGCCGCGATCGAAGCCGTCAGCCTCGAGCTGGCGGAGTCCATCGACTACTCGCATCGCTCGCTCACCGAACAGCTGGAGGACTTCGACATCCGACAGTTCGAGATCGATGTGTTCGCGGACCCGGATGGTGGGTTGTACGCGAACCGAGCCGCGATGCCGGTCATCGGGCTGCCGGCGGAATCCGGGTTGGCCGAGCTCGACGAGCCCGGCTTCAAGGTGCTCCACACGCAGGACTACGACTTCGAGACGAACTGTTTGACCCTGGCGCTGTGTCTTGGCGAGATCGCTGCGTGGTCCGACCAGAACCCCGACCACGTGCCGCTGATGATCATGATCGAGGTCAAGCAGGAGTCCGTGCCGGACGCCGCGGCGGGCGCCGGTGTCGAGCTCCCCGAGCTCCCGATCGAGTGGACGATCCCGGTCGAGACGACCGAGGAGACGCTCGGCGCGCTCGACGAGGAGATCCGGGTCGCGATGGGGGAGGAGCGCATCATCACACCGGATGACGTGCGCGGCGATGCGGCGACTCTCGAGGAGGTGATCCTCGCCGACGGGTGGCCGACGATCGAGGACGCCCGGGGGAAGGTGCTGTTCGCGATGGTGAACACCGGTCCGGCTCGTGACCTCTATCGCGCCGGCAGCGACGTGCTCGCCGGTCGGGTGATGTTCACGACGAGCGATCCGGGGGCTCCGGACGCCGCCTTCCTGCGGGTCGACGGCCCCGTCGACAATGCGGAGCAGATCGAGGAGCTCGCTGCCCTCGGGTACCTGATCCGCACCCGCACCGATTCGCCGACGGCCGATGCCCGCACCGGCGACACGACACGCCGCGAGGCGGCGCTCGCGAGCGGTGCCCACTATCTGTCGACCGACTACTACGCCGAGGATCCGTCGTTCGGCACCGGCTACGAGGTGACGGTGGACGAGTGGTGCAACCCGGTGACCGCGCCGGACTGCGGGCTCGTCCCACCCGGCTGACCAGAGCTCATGTTCATGCAGATAGTTGCATAGACATACGAAAGTCGCTACAGTGCCCGGATGCACCGGGTAGCGATCATCGGCGCGTCGGGATTCACCGGCGCAGAGTTCCTCCGCTTGTGTGCCGGCCACCCCGATCTCGAGGTGGTTGCGGCGACGGGGGAGACCCAGGCCGGCACGCGCATCGCCGACCTGTATCCCAGTCTGGCGGCTGCGTACGGCGACATGGCGTATGTGCCCTACGACGAGGCGATCCTCGATGGGATCGACCTGGTGTTCATGGGTCTGCCCCACGGCCATGCGCAGAAGATCGCCCCGGAGATCCGGGGCAAGGTTCCCCACATCGTCGACCTGTCGGCCGACTTCCGGTTCGACGATCCGGCCGTCTATCCCGAGTGGTACGGCGAACCGCACCAGTCGCCGGAGCTCCTCGCGGACTATGTCTTCGGGCTGCCCGAGCTGTTCCGCGACCGGCTCCCGGGTGCGGAGCTCGTCGCCGTCGCCGGCTGCTACGTCACAACGGCCACGCTCAACCCGGCCCGCAGCAGCGGCGCCAGCGTGAG